>CAXTCQ010000159.1:0-18727 GCA_964242965.1 uncultured Calothrix sp.
GCCCCACTCGGATGCCTTGCGTTTCGCGTCTTAACCGCCTTGGCGGTTGCTATAGCTCTGATAAGAGCGCTTCGGCTCCGTATGAAGGTATCAAGGCGAGCCGGAGCGTTTTTCGTTTGTAACGAGTATCACAAGTGGCCCGCTACGCTGAGGGCGGGAGCCTACCTTTTACGCAGGCGTTCTTGGTCTGGAAAAGGAAAAATTGTCGGTTAATCCTGTGGTTTCTATCATTGGTACGGGAGGTGCAGCAGGTATCTTAGCGGGTTTATTTGGCTTAGGTGGCGGCACGGTTATGGTGCCAATGCAAAGTTTTACCTGTAGCAATAATTTCTAAGTACGCTCTCTCTTCAGGCATTAGAGAGACCATGTATTTTTTTTTCGGCATAACATACTTAATTGCTCTGGGTATTTATAGATTACCCTGTTTGTGTATCCTTCAATTAAAAATTGACAGATTACTAGTTACACTTGCGCTTGCATAGGTAAGGCCATAAAAACTGCTCCCGTTACGGTTAAAGTTAAAAGCTTTCTATGCCTGATGTTTCCTTTAGAGATTCGTTAAACTTGCTGTCGGGCGGACAATCACTTCGTTGACATCGACATCATCCGGCTGGGACACAGCATACAAGACGGCTCTGGCGATCGCATCTGGGGTGAGTGCAGTTTTGCGGAATTCTTCCAAAGCGTCTTTTGATGATTCGTCTGTTATATCTGAGCCAAGTTCAGTCGCAACCACGCCGGGGCATATTGTAGTCACGCGGATATTTCTCGATTCCTGCCGCAGTCCTTCGGAGATAGCCCAAACAGCAAATTTTGTGGCAGAATAGACGGCGCTGTTAGGTCCCACCACATGCGCGCTGATGGATGCGGTGTTAATAAACTGACCGCCGCCTTGTGCTTCCATAATCGGCAGACCGGCAGCAATGCCGTTTAACACGCCGTAGATATTCACATTGATCGTGCTATCCCACTCCTCAACTTTCAGGGCGTTCATTGGAGACAGGAGCATAACGCCTGCGTTGTTAAAGATGACATCCACTTTGCCAAACCTGTCTTTGGCAAAGTGGATGAATGCTTTGGTATCCTCGCGATTAGTGACATCCACGGCTTTGAATTCTGCTGTACTGCCGGATGCCCGGATCTCCCTGACAATCTTTTCCAGCTTTTGGGTGCGCCGCGCACCTAGAACAACATTCGCGCCATTTTGAGCTAACAACCTGGCACTAGCTTCACCTATGCCGCTGCTGGCTCCGGTGATGGTAATCACTTTGTTTTCTACATTCAGCATAGTAATTTTTCTCTGTATGTTCAAAAGCAGATGACCCATTTTTTACGAATCGATAACCCCTAAGCGCTAATTTGCAGCACGATTTTGCCGCGAACATGCCCACTGTGACTTAGTTCCTGAGCTTGACGGGCTTCAAACAAGGAAAAGGTCTGAGCGATAACTGTCTTAACCTGCCCGGAATCAAGTAAATTAGCAATTTTTTCCAGCAGCGAGGTAGAGGTTTTTATATTTACCATCTCAGCACGGATACCTCGTTCTTGAGCATCTTGAGCATTGGGGGGAGCAGGGGTTGAAACTAAAATGCCACCGGGCTTCAGCACTGAATAAGACCGCGCTTGGGTGTCGCCGCCTAAGGTATCTAGAACGACATCAACATTCTGAACCACTTGTTCAAAGGGTGTGGCTTTGTAGTCGATCGCTTGATCTGCGCCCAGAGATCGAACAAATTCTGTATTCGCGGCTGAGGTAGTTCCAATGACGTGTGCCCCTTTCCATTTCGCAAACTGCACCGCGAACATACCCACCCCACCCGATGCTGCATGAATCAGAACGGTTTGACCTGGCTTGAGATCGGCATAATCAAACAGCGCTTGATAGGCGGTCATTGCCACCATTGGCACCGATGCCGCTTGCACAAAATCGAGCGTCTGCGGTTTGAGTGCGATCGCATCTTGGGGAGCCGTTGCGAACTCAGCATAAGCTCCCATGTTCAGCATACCATACACCGCCTGACCGACCTGGAACGCTTTGACATCAGCACCGATTGCTTCCACAGTGCCTGCGACATCCATTCCGGGTGTAAACGGCAAAGGCATTGGAAAAACCTCTTTCATGTAGCCTGAGCGAATTTTCCAATCGAGCGGATTGACTCCGGCTGCCTGAACTCGAATCAACACTTCATTGGGTTGGGGTTCAGGTGGTGCTACTGTTTCCAGTGTCAGTACGTCTGACTCTCCATAGTCATGAACGCGAATTGCTTGCATCATGTTACTCCTTCAAATTTTAGAGCGTGTTAAAAACAATCCAACTATTTCACCCAAACGGTTTTGATATTGACGAACTCGTGAATCCCCACAAAGTTTAGCTCGTGTCCGTATAACCAGAGTGCTTGATACCCCCAAAGCGATCGCTTTCCTTGTCACTTTCGGGTTGAGAAATATCAAGAGTCCCCTAAATCACAAATCAGTGCGGCTCAATATGTAGTCGAGGGGCTATTCCTGGATTGACCAATTCTGCCACCTCTTCTTTTGATAATTTGCTCAACTCAGCCTGCAGTTCTTCAGCCGTGAAGAAATAGCCTTGTGCTTCTGCAAGGTTGACGCAGGTTTGTATATCGCCTGCAGCTTGACACTGTGCCTGTAACGCTTGATTTTGTCTAATGGCTGCAAAAAATTGGTTGATCGGTGCTTGAGCCATGTCAATTTATCTCCTTGTGAATTGATGCAGTAGGTTTATGGCATGTTGTTCGCTTCGTTGTTTTTCACGATTGGTTTGTATAAGTAGTTTGCTTAACAAGTTTCTGCTCAACAAAACGTATTACGGATTAGTCTTGCTCTTCAGGAAGGTAGCTATCATGCCCAAAGCCGCCTCCGCTGCGTTCAGTGTTCCGACGTTCCCCGGGAAGACGTGCGTCATTCCCTCCCACACGTGAGCCGTCACATCGACTCCCTCGGCATGGGCACGCTTGGCATAGCGGCGCGTGTCATCAAGAAGCACCTCGCTCGTTCCGACGTGAATTTGAATCGAGGGCAGGCCAGTGAAGCTGCCGTAAAGCGGCGAGACCAGAGGATCGTATGGATCGTGCCCGTTCAGGTAGCTCGCGCTAGCCATTGACAGCACCTCCCTGGTCAACAGCGGATCGTCGTCTGCGCGGTCCTGGAGACTAGGTCCTGTCAAAGCTAGGTCCGTCCAGGGTGACATCACGACTGCAGCGAATGGAGCGACGCCACCGCGTGCAAGAGCATCGGATTGTGCGACTGACAACAGAACGAGAGCAAGACCGCCACCGGCTGAGTCTCCGACGATCGCGATCTTCTGGGTACCCTGTTCGACGAGTCCGCGATAAGCCGCTTTGGCATCGTTCAAGGCGGCTGGGAAGGGGTGTTCCGGTGCCAGCCTGTAGTCCACGACGAACGCGGATGCGCTCACGCGCGCAGCAACCTGACCGGCAAGATGCCGATACACGTGCGCCGAACCTTGCACATAGGCTCCCCCGTGAAGATAGAGGATGGCGACGCCCGGACGTGGGTTCTGCGGGTGGCACCAAACGCCTGGCACACCCCCGACTACACCTTGCTCGTAGCATACACCTGGCGCATCCGGGGTTTTCTCCACGATCTCGTCGAAGGAACCGCGAGCATCCGGTTCGTTCAGCTTGCCTTTGGAGGAAGCAGCCTCCGTCCGCATCACAGCGACGAGCTCGCCATCCTTTTCGGTGAGCGGATGGCGGTTCTCGGCTGCATTAGCATTGCTGTGTTGAAGCTTCTCATTGTCGGACTGCATCTTTTTTCTCCATTGCTTGACAACAATTCGTTTGGGTATCGCTTGGCAGTTTGTGCTATGTTGCCAGTGAAGACGGGCTAACGAACCCAAGCTCAGTGACAGCGACTGGCAACACAAGGGCCGACAAACAGAGAAAGCCCGATCGCCAGCCTCCGTTCGCTGGAGCGTATTGTTATGCGGTGCGACTAGACGGACTTCTTCGCGAATGCTGGATACGGCGCGAGCGGCAAGACCTGGGGGTTAGAGTAGTCAGCCTTGATCAGCGGAAAGCTATCGATCATCTTTTGCAGATGCTCTGGTGACTCCGCTTCAAAGAGAACGACCGCACCGTGGTCTTTCGTGTCCAGCGCCCACGCTTGACGGAGACCTCCTTCCATGTAAAGGACTTGCACTTGTGCCTCATCTTCGAGTTCTCGTTGCTGAAAGTCAGAGGGCATTCCGTCGGTCTTGAATTTCGGGTTGGATGTGAAGATCGCAAGATATTGCATAAGACACTTCTGTTTAGCTTAGTTGGTTGTGAAAACCGGACAAAAAAGGAGGCATACCGCAAATTTTATTAGTGGGATAGTTTCAGACATCAACTCATGCGAAAATACAGTACTAGGAAGCTTTGTGGGCTTAGCGCGTTAGTTTTCGTTTTGTTACTACCACACCCGCTAGGAGTAGTAGCTTAAAGCAAACTTTTTGTTACGCTTCAGTCAGGAATTGGCACAGTGCCTGTGTTCTGGAAAGCGATAATCTGCCAGGTGTTCTCCTTGCAGGTTGTTACGGCTGTCAAAACACCTGTATCTTGTATTTGATGTACTCCATCAGGACTCTTCTGTCCAGTAGTTTCCCAAGTGCTATGCACGACTGCCACATCCGGGGTGAGGAATTTGATTTGAGTGTCAGTAATAGTTATGTGGTTATCGCTTAAGAACGAGGCCAACGCTTGCGCGTGTGCTTGTTCGATCTCGGTTCGCCCTTTAAACCAATGACCTATGATGTCCACGAAATCGGCATCCTCGGCAAACAATGTCGCCAAGTGCTTCGCATCTTTAGCGTTCCACGCCTCAGCAAACTTTGCTATCTTTGCTTTGATTGCGGCTTCATCCTTTGCACTGGTTTCTCTTGTAGACATACTGATTGTTCTCACTAATGAAACGACGCAGGAAAAACAAGGATTATCGAAAGTTTCATTCTAAACATTTCGCCCAAACCGTCGCGGATTTTCCAGTCAATGGATTGACCTGCGCGACGTGAATTTTCACCAAAACTTCGTCCGCTTTCGGCTCTGGATGCTTGACATCGGTATAATCCAAAACAATTTTATACCATATTCGTTAATCTTTACTGCTTTCATTTTTTATCCTATGCTCAATCTGTTTAGCTTACTTGGTTGTGAAAACCGGACAAAAAAGAAGGCATACCCGCAAGAAAGCAGACGCCGAAGCCTCAACGAACACGCTGCCGACCCCAAAAAGAGAGCGTGTTCGTTGAGTTCTTAGCTATTTGCGATAGTAACGGCTTGATGGAGGTATTCGTTACTGGAAAGCTGGGCAAGCATGAAGGAAGCCAAGTCGGCACGTGTAATTTTATGGGCCTTCTCGCCCGTTTCGGGATCGAAGACTCGAACATTCCCCTTGGCGGGGTCGTCGGTGAGGAGGGCTGGGCGAAGAATCACCCAGTCCAGACCACTCGACTCGACAGCAGACTCCATTGCCGCTTTGTCCTTGTCCGCGCCGCGCAAAAAGGTCGAAACAAGTAAGCGCTCATAAAAGGGGGTATTCGCCTCACTATCCCCTTCGCCAATCATGGAAGTTACCACCAGACGGCGCACATCGTTTCGCTGCATGGAAGCGATGATTGTGTTAGCGGCGCTCGATTCGAGCGTAGTTGCTTTGTAAGGCGTTTTGCCGCCAATCGTGTCAAGCACCGCGTCTTGACCGAGGACTGCTGCGTCCATTGTGGCACTGTCGGTGGCGTCCCCTTCGATGACGCGAACATCCGAGACTTCGTATTCGTCAGCTTTGTGAACGAAGGCCGTGACCTGGTGGCCAGCAGCTACAGCCTGTTCGACTACAGCTCTACCGGTCTTGCCGGCGGCTCCTATGACTAGGACTTTCATGTTTTAACTCTCCTATGCAACGCTTAGTAGGTTTTTCGGTCAGAGAAATGCGGCTTTGATTAAGACTTCTCCGCGAATGCAGGATCTGGGGCGAGAGGGAAGATCTGGGTGTCAGAGTAGTCAGCCTTGATCAGTGGAAAGCTGTCGATTATCTCTTGCAGGTGCTTCGGTGACTCCGCTTCAAAGAGAACGCCCGCGCCACGATCCCTCGTACCCAGCACCCACGATTGACGGAGAAGTCCCTCCATGTAGAGATCTTTCGCTCGCGCCTCTTCCTCGAGTAACAGTTGCGGGAAGTCAGAGGGCATTTCAGGGGTTCCGAATTTTTGTTTGGGTGTGAAAATAACAAGATATTGCATATGTCACCTCTATTTAGCTTGCTTCGATGTGAAACCTATGCGCGACCCGAAGACCAGCAGGGCTGTTTTATCCCCTAAAACAGGTAAAATAGCAAGTGTTGAGGGGATGAAAAATCATGGGTGCAAATCTGCCACACGTAATTGCGGCAAGTGGAAGATTTTAGAACTATAGACGCTCGAAGGCGTCCAATGCAGGTTGGTATTACTGTTTGTAATAATGGGCACTATGAGTGACTATGTTGAGTATCGCGCATGGGGAGATTTCGTAAAACGGCATTGTCGTGTGCTTATCGAAACGTTTGGGATACAAAAATATGGTGTTCCTTCTTACTTTACTATTAAGACGTGTTGTTATGGGAGTAGACTTCGATCAATTTGCCTTAATATCTAATCAGTAGGCTAACCAGTACGTTTATTTAGAGGTTTCACTTCGGGTACAGCATCGATGGTAAAAGTTTATCTGCGACTGCCCCGTAGATGTAGCCGAGGATTGGGACGCTCAAAACAATATGAACCTGCCGCAGTATTTTTCGATCAAGACTTGATTTCATAATGCGTTGCTGGTTCGATTTCTAAGTCTCCCTATGTTTGACATCTCCAGTATGATTCATCAATTCGTGCAGATAAAGATGGTTTTTATGGATTAATTGTTTATAATGCTGGACAATAGCGCAGTTTTGATATCTCAACGCAGTGAGTGTAAGGTATGGATGACGTGAACGCTGTTTTAATATTTCTCAAAGTCGCGGAATTGGGAGGATTTGTCGCAGCAGCACGATCGCTGGACTTGCCTAAATCTACCGTCAGTCTGAAGGTCAATAAGCTAGAGCAACGGCTAGGAGTCCGATTATTTCATCGCACGACGCGGCAAGTTTCTCTAACTGAAGAAGGACGACTGTATTACGAAAACTGTTTACCCATTCTCGATGCGTTACATGACGGTGATGATGCGATCGCTAGCTT
Organism: uncultured Calothrix sp.; assembly: GCA_964242965.1. GTDB lineage: Bacteria > Cyanobacteriota > Cyanobacteriia > Cyanobacteriales > Nostocaceae > JANNFJ01. The sequence goes on from CAXTCQ010000159.1 coordinate 7,220, forward strand.
GCAGGGGCATCCGCAAGGCATTGTGCGAGTCACAGCCTCCGTGTTGTTTGTGCAGTCTTTTCTCGCACCCAATTTGCCGGAGTTTCTGCTGACTTACCCCGATATTCAAGTGATTCTCAATGCGACGACTGAATACAAGGATATTGTGAAAGAAGGGTACGATCTAGCGATTCGGATTGGGGAATTGGACGATTCAACCCTGATTATGCGGCGGATTAGCACAGGTCGTCTGAAACTCTTTGCCAGCGCAACCTATCTCAAAACCGCTGGCGAACCAAGGGCGATCGCTGATTTGACCAGTTATACGCTGCTTTGTATGGCCCATCGTCACAAAGAAGTGACTTGGACATTGCACAATCAACAGCAGGAAACAGTAACGTTCTCCTTTCGCCCACGACTACTCAGCAATGACTTTACCCCCATTTATCAAGCAATCGTTGCTGGAGTAGGGATTGGGCTGCTGCCGGAATTTCTATTTCAGCAGGAGTTACAGAGTGGGAATATAGTAAACGTCTTGTCTCAATGGTCACTGGCTCCAGTCCCAATTAACGCACTTTATCCTAGCCGAAAATATATTCCCACGAAAGTTAAAGTCTTTCTAGAGTTCCTTGAGCAAAAGATGCGCTGAGGGACTTCCAGAAAATAAACTATACAGAAGATTAATTAGTTTTGCGATCGCGGTTAAGAGACCATTTATAAAGTAAATCTTTACTAAGACGGTGATACTGGTTGAACCAGGCAAATGTTCTTTCTACTACCCAAGGCTTGGGTAAAATCTGAAACTCTTTGTTTCTACGGTGTATAACCTCAACATGAGCTTGAATCATCAGCCAAACTGCCAACCCAAATTTATCATTAATCTTTAAGGTTGTTTTGAAAAAGTTCGAGAACCTGTTTCCAAGCATCAATAGCAGCTTCTCTGTTTACACTTACACTTGGGTGCTGTGCTAAAAACGGATACTTATCGATGAATAATCCACCAAAAAATCCATGTCCTGCATCGTATCTAAATACACGATGATTAATTTGATGCTTCTTTAATTCTGCCTCGATTTTCTGGTTTTCCTCCTGGGACACTATTGAATCTCTCGTACCAAAAAATGTATAAATAGTACCAGTAATATCCGAAGTACGATTAATAGTTGGGGTATCTTCTCCATAACTAGACGTTGTAATTCCACCACCGTAGAAAGAAGCAGTTGCTTTAATATCAGGTAAAGTTGCAGCCATGTAAGCAACATGACCACCAAAACAAAAACCAATGCAGCCAATGGAATCAGCTTTTACATTGGGTAAAGTTTTGAGATAGGCAATGGTGGCTTGAATATCGCTGAATATTTCTTGATACTTAACTTGTTGATAGTATTCCAAACCAACTCGATAAGCTTCTGGACTATAGCCAATATCTTTTTCGCTAAACCCAAATTCAAAACCGGGAGCAATACGTTGATACATTGCAGGTGCTACTGCCACATATCCTTGTTGCGCTATTAGTTCGGTAATATCCCGAATATTGCTATTGACTCCAAAAATTTCTTGAAAAACGATAACTGCACCAAAGCTTCCCGTACTGGCTGGTTGCACTAAGTAAGCATCAATTTGTAAGTCGTTATTAGGTACTTTGACGTAGTCCGTATTAATTTCGATGTTTATCATTTGCATTTTTCCAGTTTTGTCCTTTCAATTGGACGATGCTGCTAATAGCTTAGAAAATTTGCTATTCAGGACTCTAGAAAAAAGTTGCGCTCTGTTATTAAATTATTGCGATCGCAAAAGCAGGAATTGTTTCGGCGTAACACCAACAATTCGTTTAAAATACTGAGTAAAGTGACTTTGGTCGCAAAACCCCACCCTGACAGCAATAAGAGCAATGCTGAGTTCGCTATGCTGCAATAAAAACTTCGCTTTCTCAATCCGACGCTGCAAGATATACTGGTGAGGCGTTACACCCATGCTTTGCTTGAACAGGCGTAAAAAATAATACGGACTCATCTGAGCGATCGCAGCCAACTCAATTAGCTTTAATTCCCGATCTAAATGTTCGTTAATATACTCTTTTACCTGTTGCAGCTTAAGAGCGGATAATCCATCTGCATAGCTCTCAAACTTTGGTTTTGTGGTGCAATATTTCCGTAATAGGTGAATTGCTAATATCGTTTTCAAACTATCAATTAGTAAATAACCACCGATTTTACTAGACTCTAATTCCTCTCTCAAGGTTGAGAAAATCCCTTGAATCAATACATCCTGCTCAGTCATAAAGTGAGGGATGAGTTCAATGCGGTCGGGATTAACTAAATCTTGACCTATTTGTTTGAGGAGTGCTGGCTCAATTGCTAAAATTGTAAATTCAACTGAGGTATTCCAATTACAGCGATGGGAAATACCTTGAGGGATAATAGCAATGTCTCCCTGATTCCGCGTTTCTCGGAATCGTTTTCCATCCAACCATCGTTCTCCTAACGAGTAGCCAAGATGACCATAAGCAATAGTATGCCATGTATGTTGATGTTCGGCTACTTCAAAAGCAGATTGTTGATGATGTTCAAAATGGATATTGCTCCAGCAACCAAAGCTTGAAAGGGTAGGAGGGTTGGGCACAAGTCCATTTGATGCATTTTCTTGACTGTAATCAAGAAGTTTAATATTTTGCTCTTGCATTTTCATTATTATTAAAGGCTGTGCAGTATAGAACGACAAATCAGGGCTTTCAGTCTTTGCCTGTTTCCAACTTTAAAAATGTTTAGTTACAGCGAATCATCCTCAAGCCTACTATTTTTTCTCCTTCGATCTGGCTTAAACATTGGAAAATTGTGAAGCGATCGCTTCTCTAGATGCTTTAACCGAAGTGGTGAAAGCAGTCGATGCTAGGGCAAAAGCGCTGCTAGATGGTGGTATTCGTCGAGGTAACCGTTTGGGACAGATTAACTGGGTAGTTGTCCTAATTTACTAGTAATATCTCGGTTAACTTTTGTATAACCTTTATCAACATAAGTCAAGTGAGAATTTAAGTGGTGATGGGCTGTGGGTAATGCATGAAAAGGAATTGATGGGTATAAATGGTGTTCGGCATGAAACGACATATTCCACATTAACAAGCGCACGGGTAGAAGTGTCAACGTTGTGCGCGTATTTGTTAAAAGATTATTGTCTAAACTACAACCCGTATGTTCTGCCAGCAAAATGAAGCGTAGAATTGGCTGACCAACCATCAGCGGCAGTAGCCAATAAAGGAAAAACCAAGGTTGACCGTATATTAGAGAAACTGCTTGAGCAGCTGCATAAACACCTAAGTGCAATTGAGTTGAGCGAATAACTTGGGCACGCGTAGATAAAGGAATAAATGGACAATCGTCAAGTAAACCTAATGCAACCCGAAAATGTCCGTTAACATGAGCGAACCACCAAGGCAAACCACTTATCACCAGTATGTATTCAGCCCAATTTTTGGGTGTTATATCGGTTAGTTCTGGGTCTTTACTCGGAATGCGCGTATAAAGGTGATGCCATTTGTGATAGTAACGAAAAAAACTACTGTTGTAATACGAGAGTAGCCCTGCGAACCAAGCAATAATATCATTCAAGCGATTGTTAGCAAAAGCGGTTCTGTGAACCGCTTCGTGCATTGGTGCAAACATCGAAGCAATACTAAACCCGTAGATGACAAGCGCTGGTATTGCCACCAACCAATTACCAAAATTCGAGGCATACAAGTACCCACTGCATCCAGTGATAGTTAAATGCACCCCAAGTTGTACCATGCCTAGATAATTAGAACGTTCATTCAAATCATTTATTTCTTGCTTAGAGAGAATCCGATGTTGGTTTCGTTTAGTAGCCTCGGCTTCCTTCAATGGTTTGGGCTGGGCAATTTTATCGCAAGGCATGGTTTAAACTCCACATATAGGATCGATTACATATTCTCCTATTATTAATTGATAATATTTATGCCGTTGCTGAATTTAGGTATGAATTTACCTCGCGCAGAGAAGCATTAGGCGCGTTTAAGGGTATTTTTGTCTCAGTTTCAAATTAGCCGCATGTCCGCTTCCGACCCAATTGCAGTCGTTTAAGATTTAGCGACAATCATCGTAAGCGGTCACGAGGAAGTTGCACTTTGACCAATAATGCGAGCCTCCCGCACATAGTCAAAATCGCCCTCACCCGACCAAGCTTGTCCGTCAGGATAACGCAATTCTATTCCGGCGAGGTCTCTCTCATCCGCTAGCCGCATGTTGACACCCATCAGGCTATCCCCGAACCTCGATACGGCGTTTGCGGTCAAAACGAAGTGAGTCGTTGAACCGCACTTTGTGCAGAACTGAATTTCCGCAGCCGGGTCGTCCTTGTCTTCCCTACAATATCCTTTTGCTGTTCCCTCAACGCTTACCTCCGACGGATGAAAATAGCCCCAGCGGGCACCCGCTTTGCTGCATAGTGTGCAGTTGCACTCGTTGATGTAGTCCGGTCGCTTTTTGGTTTCGATGCGGATTTGGCCGCAAAGGCAGGAGAGCTTCAGCATCTTGTTACCTCGGTACATGTATTCTCCGTATTTGTCTTTACATAGTTTGGTTTTTTCACGCCGACTTAGCTTATCTAAACTTTTTGGAGGTAGTTGCCTGCACGCAAAAAGTCATCTAAGCGATACGCCTAAAAGGCAAAGTGCGAAGCTATTGCAACCAAATTGAAGGAAGCACCGTATAATTATATATCCTGATAATAACAGCGCTAATGATAAAAAGGATTTTTGAATGTGGTTGAATTATGGTGTTGATAAAAATGGAAATTTAATATACGTAGAAGATGTTGGCAGTGGGAAAACTAAATTAAAATGCCCGTATTGTAACGGTATGCTAACTGCTAAAAAAGGCAAGATAAAAGAGCATCATTTTGCCCACAACGAAGAAACTTGTCATCCTGTCGCTAAAGGGGAATTTCCAGTTTTACCGCTTTACGATAAATTCAACATCCAGCTATCCGGTAAGGACTTCAAATTATTAAAACTACTTTGGAACGAGTACGGTTCCCGTAACTACTCGATTAGCCCTCAGTTTCTTACTCCAGGGTTACTAAAATCGGGATTGTTGCACAAAAATGTTTACATTGTCCCGCCGGAATATGAATTTACTGATTTAGGTAAAATTTCGGTCGGTGTCCTTGAATTAGGGTTATTCAACGAGGTACAGGAACCGCTGTTACTCAAAAAGTTATTAAAATTAGAGTTAGCTGTTGAACATGCTAAGTACAAAAATACTCCAGATTTGTCATACCGACTGATTGATTTACAACTCTATCGCACGCAAATCAAACGCATTTTATCTTGCACGCTGTATTTCTTAAAAATTAAAACCGATCGAGAAATTTTTTATAAAGTAGGTGTTACCGGGCGACCTATCGAAGCGCGAATTAAAGAAGTAAAAATCGATTTAGTCGCAAATTACAAAACTATTGATATCGAAGTGTTAGGAACTTGGACTAACAGAGGAAATATTGAAAAGTACTTTAAGCATCGCTATCAAAGCTTTAATTATCCAATTGGCAGTCTAACCGAATACTATAAATTTAGTAGTATTGAGGCTGAAAATGTGTTGTACGACTTGCAACAAATAAAAGCGAAAGAACTGTCTCAACCTGAAATAGATATTTTAGCTAATGGGGTATTAAAAGTTACAACCCCTATTCCTTCTAGCTACAATTAAATAAGCAAAGCACCTACTTTGATTATAATTTTGTCCATGATTGGTTGAGACGCTGCCCTTACTATAAAATTGATATATAGGAATCCGGTTTGATTTTTGAAAAAGTCTTGCGTATCTGTAGGGTGTTATTGCAGGGTAGTTGAACGCACCATGTACCTACATATATTTCCAAAATCAAGTATGAGTTCTATATGTTTGATAAGTAATGGGTAAAATTTATGACTTTGGAAGAATTTAAGCAAGCTTTAATAACTGCACAAATATCTTTAACATCGCTGCCAACTCCATTGAAAGCACTGTATCACGACAAAATGGGTAATTGGGATGAAGCACACAATATTTTGGGAGATGCTAGCGACTCAGATAGCGCATGGGTTCATGCTTATTTGCATCGGAAAGAAGGTGATATGGATAATGCTCATTATTGGTATCGACGTAGTGGGAAACCAGAATTCTTTGGTGGACTTGACGAAGAATGGGAACTGATAGCCCAGGAGTTACTTGAATAATTTTTTACATATTAATTACCAGGCATTATTACACGCCTGAGTATGGTGCTAGGGCTAAAGTTTTCGTACTATCGGTAAGGAGAAAGCGATCGCAAAGGTTAAACATTTCTACCTCGGTAGAGGTCTGTCGCATCAGCCGCAGGAAATGGCCTTCAGCGTCAACACTCAGGGCAATGTAGTTGAGGAACATTTTCAGGTAGCCTATGCGCGATCGCACTGGAAACTTTTCCGAATAGGGGGTTTGCCACAAACGATCGATGTAGTCGCGTACCTCGACTAAAGGAACGGGCGCGATTGGTTCTCCCCGCAAAGCCTGCCGAATTTGATTAAAAATCCAAGGATTCCCGATTGCCCAGCGTCCAACCATCACACCCGCCGCGCCCGTTTGAGAAAGCACTTCGAGGGCAGTGGTTGCAGAGTAGATATTGCCATTAGCAAGTATTGGACAATCGACCCGTTTGACCGCTTCAGCAATCAAATCATATTTTACTGCCCCGTGGTACATATCTTTCACCGTACGACCGTGTAAACTCAGCAAATCAATACTGTGGCGATTGATCGAAGAAAGAATTTCGTAAAAGGTATCTGTATTTTCAAAGCCGACGCGCATCTTAACGGTCAAAGGTCGATTGTTCACTGTCGAACGCAGTTCTCCCAAAATCCGATCCACTTTTTCTGGTTCTCGCAGTAATCCACCCCCAACATTTTTGCGATAGATTCTAGGTGCTGGACAGCCCATATTCAAGTCAACTCCAGCAATATTATAGCTGCAAAGTTGTCGTGCTGTTCTTACCAAATCTGGAATGCTTTCGCCAATCATTTGAGCAAAAACGGGGCGACCCGTGTCGTTTTCAGTGATTGCTGATAGAATGCTACGATTGAGCCGTGAGGTTTCATTCACGCGGAAATATTCGGTGAAGAAGTAGTCGGGACTGCCGTAGTGGGCAATGACCTTCATGAACCAAAGGTTTGTCACATCCTGCATGGGCGCAAGAGCAGTGAGGGGTAGGTCTTTCTGGAGCGATTGGGGGAGCGATACCTGAGACATAAAGATTCCAGCAATCAACAAAGCATTACTGTATCAAAAAATAGTTGCTGAGGTAGAATCTTTATTGAGGTTGAGCCGAATAATCTAAAAATAGCGATGCCCTTGGCAACCACTTTGTAGTATCGCTGACTCTACACGCTGCAATATATACATACTGAAACTGCCTATTTAATCTGTACCTCACTCAACTGAGAACCGCTATAAGCTATTCTCGCATTGAAATTAACAGCTCACTTTTGTCGCTAAAGTAGATGACGAAAGTTGGGGCATACCAACTCGAATAAAATAAGTATCGTCGTAGCAGTTGTAATCACATACTAATTCTTCACCAGGTTCAATATCACGACCTGCAACATCTTGCCGTGGTGTAGAAATAATATTTGGAGAATCTGCTTCGTGATTAATAAATCGCTGGTCATCCGAACAAAGAATATATAGTTCTAATTCTTTGTCATAGTATGCATACTTTAGGAATAGTTCTCTAGCAGCATCGGGCATTCTTAATATGTCATTATCGCAGTAGCCTACGTCTAAACCGGGATGGTATTGCCAGGTTACAGTTCCTTTGGGAATAAATTGAGCAGCAAATAGCCCAATACCATGTACTTTACTTAGCTTAAGTTCCGTTTTAACTAGCAGCATGACTAAAATATCCTTAATCCAACAACACCGATAACAATCAAAACAATGCATACAACACGAATTGGCTGATATGTCTCTCCAAAAAAGACAATACCTGCAATTACAGTACCAACTGCTCCAATACCAGCGAGTACTGCATAAGTAGTTCCAACTGGAATTGTTTTAACCGCTAGCGACAAGAAGTACAAACTCGCAATAGTCACAACAGTAGTCAATGCAGTAGGTACAAAGTTAGTGAATCCTTCACTTAACTTTAATGTGACTGTCCAGGCTACTTCTAAAAGACCTGCGATTACAACATATATCCACGCCATAACAAAGTTCTTAATAATAGATTATTCAAAGTTTTACAAAACCAGAATGCAATTATCTATTTACAAAGACTCTTGTATTTATGGTCTAGAAAGCCTAAAGGCATTGGAAATTTCAATATTATCCTATCATTACTATCGAGTTGTTCTCGCAGCTTATGATAAATCTCAGGTCTTTGAGTCCAATGAATACTAGGACGTAAGTGATGTTCTTGATGATATCCTTCATTGCAAGTCAACAAATTATAAATACGGCTATAATGACTAGCAGAGTCCGCATACTTATTTTCAGGTATTGCACCAAAATGCTCGTAGTAATTTGTCAAATATGTTATGAACCAACCAAAGTAGAACACTGGAACAAAAAGTAACAAAAAAAACTTCCAACTGATAAATAAATATCCAATGCTTACTAAAGCACAAGCACTAAATTCAGCATACAAGTTTATTTTATCTTTTTCTGTTTTAGCTTCACGGAATGATTCAGTTATATCATCACGAAAAATTGCCAATCCACAGTAAGTCAGTACATTTTCACTCTCACCATTTTTTCCATAAGTAAAAGTAGAAGAACGGTCTTGAGTTTGACCGTGTATATCCTGCCTATCGTTTCCATACTGATGATGGTTAAAATGTAGATAGCGATAATGAGTTACACCAGTACCTAAGTTAGTAGAGTTAATTATTCCATAAATACTGTTGAAAGTTTCAGACACAAACCAAGGTGTATGAACAAAATTGTGAGTGCAAACTAAAGCATTATACCAAAACAGTAACAGGCATATAGGAAAAAACAAAAAATTATCCAGAAGGGTACGTGATTCCCAAGTTAATGCTAACCAAAGATTTAACATTAGCTGAAAAATAGTTATACAAAAAAGTAAGCTATCACTCCAAGTATACCTAAATACATTCTTCATTTTGTTTTGACAAATACTAATTGCTGTAGAAAAACTTGTATTTACTGACAAATACAGCCATGTAAAAAAGTTATATTTCCCTACGTTTTGTTCGTTCTATGAACTTATTGAAGATTATCAGTCTTTGTAAAATGTGTCAACTATTACTTTGAGCGAAAAAAATCTTAACCGTATTCTGAAAATATATAAGTCAAAAATTAAACAATGATTCACTCGTATAGATATTTACTTTTTCGGTAAAATAAGGTTTTTAGAATTTATACTGAGTAATTATTTTAAGATAGAGCGCTAACGCACCCTACTATTTAAGCGCAAGCGCAGGCTACGCGCTCCAAAAATTAAACCGGATTTCTATAGTATCGTGCATATGAAGGCTCCAAATCTTATTAACACTTCACCGAGAGCAACCTGGGTGCGGGCATCTTTGACTGCGATCGCAAGGAGAAACAGTACAAAGGAGTGCTTTGTCATACTCAAGATTGCCATCTTATCGAGCAACTATCTTTACCATCCCAATTTTATCAACATTATCCAACTCAAGCCGAACCTTTCCTGTTGGGATTTGAATGTCAAGCGTTGCTGAGAGATAATTTAGGCAATCAAATGCTTTATTGGGCAAAGCAAGGGTATTTTATTAACAGAGATAGTAGTTTTGTCAGCCCCTTAGAAAGTGCTGCTACGTTAGGTATGAAGACGTTTTCGATTTACAAAAAAGTCCCACAACAGGCAAACTTTTTGTAAATTCAGCATTTTTGTACGACATTTTTAGGCTAATTGGCGGGCAGTCTAGTTTAGCAACTTCCAAATAATTGAAAAGTCTAATTACTCTCCGATTGCCCTTTTTTTGAACCTTGAATTAGTAACTGCACCATCAAAGCAAATAACCCTATGGCAACCAATCCAAATATTCCCATTCCCAAAGCGACAACTCCGACAACCAACGTTCGCACCGCAGAGGAAATATTAACTACCATCTGATTATCTGAGTGGATGGGTTTGTTTGCAAAACTGGTTGCGATCGCAATCATCAAATTGTACATCAAAAATCCCAACCCCCCAGACATTATCGCTCCAGTCAAGCAGCGAAATGGTGTTGGTGCGACTTGAGTTGGGGTTGGGGTTGGGTTTTGATTTTGTTCGTTCATAATTAAATTTGTTTTGATTTACTTAAAAAATATGCTACTTACTCATGTATAAAAATACCCACCAAGTAAGACTCCCCAGCACCAATCAATCCCATTAACGGTGGTACGGGTGCAGGTAATTTAAAAAAGCCAAATACTACACCTATTATCCAACCACCTAACAGTGATATTTCTACATCTCTAAAAAAATTCATCACTTTTTTTATCCACCGCTAACTAACTATATAACCATGTACATATAAAACAGAAGATTTTAAGTTGCGAGATGAATTCCATGCGATATAAACTGTGTAACAAACAATTCTAAATCTGGGTCGGGAATTGCTTCATGTGTTTTTGTTTTAACGCTTTGCGCTTGTTCAATCGATTCGCATATGGCAAACACAGAGGGACCGGAACCTGACATCATGGTTCCTAACGTTGCTGTAGATGCAAGTACTTCCCGCAACTGAGATACTTGAGGATATTCAGGTAATACGACTTTCTCCAAATCGTTATGTAGATGCTGAGAAATTTCTTTCACATCTTTGCTGAGGATTGCCTTTACCATTGCTGCGGAATGAACTGCATTTGCGCGTGCGGCTAAACTATCCTTGTCTTGAATATAGGTATCCCCAAATTGTTCGCGATAACTTTTATAAGCCCAAGGTGTGGATACTGCGAGGCTGCGATGTTTTCCCAATACTATATATATGTTATCTAAAGAAGGTAACACTGCGAGTTGCTCGCCTCTTCCGGTTGCAAGAGTTGTTCCACCTGCCACACAAAATGGTACATCAGAACCGAGGAAAGCTCCAAGTTCTTCAATTTCTGACTGAGTAAGTCCAAGATTCCATAGTAAGTTGATTCCTACTAACACAGCAGCTGCATTTGTGGAACCACCTGCTAAACCTGCGGCAATGGGAATATGTTTGTGGATAGTGATATCGACTCCACCATAATTTGCACTTGCGTCGGGAAATTTTGTTGCCATCAGTTCAGCTGCACGATAGGCAAGATTCGTCTTATCGTTGGGGACATTGGGGTTATCGCAGCGAACGCGAATTAACTCATTTCCACTAGCAACGATATCAATTTTATCAGCGAGGTTGATACTTTGCATAACCATCGCTAATTCATGATACATATCGGGACGGGCACCGATTATTTCTAAATATAAGTTAATTTTAGCGGGCGCGATGAGGCTGTAATTACGCATTATTTTTAAGATGGGGAAAGGGGAAAGGGGGAAGGG
>CAXTCQ010000160.1:0-18537 GCA_964242965.1 uncultured Calothrix sp.
GGGGAGGAAGGGGGGAAGAGGGAAAATACTCCTAACACAAGAACACCTAACACAAGAACTGCCCAACTTCTTTTAAAACTGCGATCGCCAACCGTCGAGACATTAGTAATTACTCCAACTGCTCAAAAGTCTCAATTGTCAATGCAAGTTGATAAATTTGGCGACGAGAGAGCAAAGTGAGTTCGGATAATTCTCGACTCGCTTGCGATCGCGTTACCCCTTGAGCTAACATTTTTTCTAACTCAGCTTTAATCTCAACTTCGGTAAGCTGATTTTGATTGCCAATCGCACCCGCCACAATTAACGTATATTCACCTTGGGGTTGTTTTTCTTGGTAAAGGTTACAAGCATCCTCAACCGTCCCCCGCCAAAATTCCTCATAAAATTTAGTTAATTCCCTTGCCAAAACAATTTGGCGTTGTCCGAAAACGGATGCTAAGTCTTGTAAACTTGCCCGCAAGCGATGCGGCGATTCGTAGAAAATTAAAGTACGCGATTCTGTCTTCAACAATTCCAAATATTCGCGGCGTTGATTGGTTTTCGGAGGTAAAAATCCCTCAAATACAAACTTATCAGTTGGCAAACCCGCAGCACTCAACGCTGTAATTGCAGCACTCGCACCGGGAATCGGCACTACTAATATCGCAGCTTCCACACAAGCCTTAACTAGTTCGTATCCAGGGTCAGAAATACCCGGCATCCCCGCATCGCTAACGAGTGCGATCGCTTTTCCTTCTTGAAGTTGTTTGATTAATTCTGGTATTCGACTGGTACGATTGTGTTCGTGATAACTCACTTGTGGCGTTTTAACTTGAAAATGTTGGAGTAATTTACCCGTATGTCGCGTATCTTCTGCCGCAATTAAATCCACATTTTGTAAAATTTTTACCGCTCGAAAGGTCATATCTTCCAAGTTACCAATTGGCGTACCAACAATGTAAAGCGTTCCAGGTTTGATATCCATGAAGAGGGAGTGGGGAGTGGGGAAGAGGGAAGAGGGAGTAAAAAGTTAAAAGAGTTACTATTTACTACTATTCCTATCAAGGTAACTATTCAAATTTCTTTTATTTCTCTGTGTCCTCTGTGCCTAATAAGGTAAATAAGCATTTTATTTTACCTTATTAGGCACGGAGAACACAGAGTTAAGAGATTAAAGAGGGATCTTTTGTTGAGTATTTTGACTATTATTTACTACTTAATAACTAATGTCGTATCGTGGATTATTTGTCGGTTTAATTACTTTAGATTTAATTTACCTCGCTGATTCGCCACCGCAAAATAATCAAAAACTCGTCGCAGACGATTATACCGTTGCCGCTGGCGGTCCTGCTACTAATGCAGCGATCGCATTCGCTTATTTGGGCAATCAAGCATCAGTGATGGGTGTACTCGGTTCGCATCCGATGACGCAGTTAATACATAATGATTTCGGAAATTACCAAGTTAATTTGATTGACCTCGAACCCACAACTCAAAACCCACCACCTGTTTCCTCAATCATAGTTACTAAAAGTACAGGCGAAAGGGCAGTAGTTTCTATCAATGCAGTCAAAATTCAAGCCAATCCTGCAAACATTCCCCGCGATTTGCAAATCGATATCGTCTTAATCGACGGACATCAAATCGAAGCAGGATACCATATTGCCCAAATCGCCAAAACTAGAAATATTCCAGTGGTTATCGACGGTGGAAGTTGGAAACCGGGATTTGAGAAAATCTTACCATTCGTTGATTACGCCGTTTGTTCGGCAAACTTTCATCCTCCCAATTGTCGCACCGATCGAGATACTTTCGCTTATCTCAATCAAATTGGTATTCCTCACGTTGCGATAACTCATGGTGAGAAACCGATTGAATACACGAATATTAATGCTTCTGGAAGTCAGGAATTTTATACTATTGCTATAAATAGCATCCAAGCAGTTGATACATTAGGTGCGGGAGATATCTTTCATGGTGCATTTTGTCACTATATCCTCTACGAAAACTTTGCCGCAGCGCTAACATCATCTGCTAAAATTGCAGGTTATTCATGTCAATATTTTGGCACGCGCCGTTGGATGGAATCATTTAAATGAAAACTCTACAGCAAATCTTAGAAATTGCTCGTCCGATTACTTGGAATGCAGCCGATATTTTACGGTCTTATTACCAAGGAACAGCAAATAAAAACTTAGATATTCAATATAAAGATAACCAAAAAGATGACCCGGTTACAGCTGCTGATATTGCAGTTAGTCAATACATTTTAGAACAGCTACAAGCGCAATTAGGGGAAAATTTTGGTTATATTAGCGAAGAAACCTATGAAGGAGAACAAGTAAACAAAGAGTGGGTTTGGATAATAGACCCTTTAGATGGAACGCGAGATTTTATTGATAAAACCGGAGAATATGCGATTCATATCGGTTTAGTGAAAAATAATCGTCCGGTATTAGCTTTGGTGGCAGTTCCGGAAATGGAAAAAATCTATTATGCAATCAAAGGTAGCGGCACATTTGTCGAATCCCGCGATGGTAAAACTCAAAAATTGCAGGTACAAAAGCAAACGCGTATCGAAGATTTGACTGTTCTTGTGAGTCGTTCGCACCGAAGCGATCGCTTAGATTATATATTAAGTAAATTACCGTGCCAAAAGCATAAAAACGTTGGTAGTATCGGCTGTAAAATTGCTGCAATTGTCGAACAACAAGCCGATGTTTATATTTCGCTTTCAGGAAAATCTGCCCCGAAAGATTGGGATATTGCCGCACCCGAACTAATTTTGACCGAAGCGGGAGGTAAATATACGCGCTACGACGGTTCGTTGTTGGAATACAACATGGGTGACGCGAGTAAATGGGGTGGTTTGCTGGCAAGTAATGCGAAGTATCACGAAATTTTACGCGAGTCAGCAGCGAAGTTTTTAGCAGAGTTTGACGGGAAATGAAATTCCCCCTAAATCTCCCGATAAATTGGGGACTTTAAAAAAGTTATTGCCCCTCTTAAAAAGGTAGGGCTGTTTCATTCTTCAAACGAAAAATCTGGAAGTTTTATTTTTCGTTTGAATTTCGGTTAGTTGTAAGGGCGGGTTACCCCGCATAGGTGTCAACTTAACGTGAAACCCTTGTTAAAACGTATAGATCCAGAAGAACTCCACCCTAACCCGGACCGCTTGCGGTCCGGGAACCGGATTTTTCCCCTCTCCGCAAGCGGTCCGGGGATTAAGGGGAGGGGTAAAAAGACTGTGGGGTAAGCCTTTGAGCTTAAGTTGACACCAATGGTTACCCCGCCCCGATAATACCGTGTTAAAATAGATTTTCGGGCGGATTTAAGAAACAGCCCTGCCTAAAAAAGAGGGGTTGGGAGATTTTATTGTTAATTTTATCGTATAATAAGCCCAAAGTTTTAGCAAATGCTTCGGTGACGATCGGTGACAAAAACTGCCCCAAAAACATCGCGGTGCAAAGACCCCCAACGCCCGACCCCTAATTGCTTCAGGTACGGTGGTCATTAGCCGAATCGACATATTAGGCATTAAAATCCATACACGACTAACATTACCCCGATCGGGGTGGATTGGATAGCCATCTCGGTCTTAGTACCAACGTACCGATGAGATGAGGCTCGACTTATCAGTCCCGGCTCATCGCCAAGACAAATGGTTTGAGCGTGTCTTCACACCACTGACGGAAGCTAGTGGGGGTAGTAGACTGCGGGGTGCGCGGGTCGGCATTGTAGATGCCCCGATCGGCCTGGTTTTGATTATCAACCACCCCCTGCGCGTATGATTCGCCCATCCCGTGCTGCATCAGCGCGGCTTTGTGGGCCTCGCCGGAAATCTGCTGATAGCGGACAGGTCGATCGAGCACCTCGGATAGTATCTGCGCCATGTCGTTGAAAGATATGTCCTCGGGCCCGAGTACCGGGACGCTGCATTGTCCGCTCCAGGAGTCGTCGAGCAGCAGCGTAGCTGCAACGGCTGCAATGTCGCGGGTAGCGCAGGACGGGGTTTTGCGATCCCCGGATTGCGAACCGAAGAACGCCCCCTGGCTTACGATCGACTCGATATTAAAATTCAGGATATCGTCCATGAACGCTGGCATCTGCAATGCTCGGTAGCTCACGCCCGTGCTTTCGATCAGCTCGTCCATCGCGTAGGCAGCTCCGACCAGCCCGATATTCTTCGCCACCTTGCGACCCAAGCTCGTAATGCCGACCACACGCTTGATGCCCTGGCTGACGATCGCCTCGCACGCTGGCCGAGTGAAGTCCAGGTAGTACTCCTTGGCACTCTCGACTTGGAGATTCGGCGGCACTAGCCAAAATACGCAGTCAGCGTCCGCGAACGCCTCGGTGACGACAGCTATGTCTTGGTGCGACCCCTGTACAACTTCGACGCGCTCGCATATCTTCGGATCGAGACGTAAGGGGTCGCGTGCGATTACCCGGATCGGCTTGCCGCTGTCAAGGATATTATTGAGGATTTGGTGGCCGATCTGTCCGGTGGGAGTGGTGATAACGATCATGAAAACCTCTGAAAAAATTTGTTTGAAACTTTGCCTGAGAGAGTATGAAATAGGTGCATTAAGAACTTAGAAGGTCATTTGTCAAAAAGGTTTAAAAGGACAGTTGTCCTTTCTCATCTGCGCGACGTGACACTTCCCACCAGGCGACCAGACCTTTGAATTCACCGAAGCGTTCATAGTAGGCGTTAATATCATCATCGGTATTCTTTTGTCCAGCGATCTCTTTGAAGTAACGCCGAATCACTGTGTCTATACTGATGCGCTCGAAGCGTCCTAGGAGTTTGAGGACGTAGCTGGCACTGTACGGCGTCAAAGTCTTCGGCAATCGCATTTGTCAACTGACATTCGCCCTCCAACGTCTCGTGATACGTTGCCCTCTTTACTAACCTATTCAGGGTTTATCCTAATAGGTGCAAGATATGAAAATACTGATTTTCGTTTCTGAGTCTCCAAAAGTTTAAATTTTGCTTAGTGGGACATAACGACTACACGGGAACCCCATCGTCCCCATGCCTCTACTGCTCAAAAATAACGCTCTCGATCGGCTGTAGGCGGTTGAGTGCAGCGCCTTGTTCGGCGGCTGTTAGAGGCTTCAACTTTGTCTGTTGGTACTCGCCCAAGATTGAACAGCCTCGTCGATTGTGGTTTTTCCTTGGATCCCCTTTGTTCCATGCTCCTCGAAAACTATTGTCCCGTTGTTGAAGGCGTGCAGCATCTCACTCCATGACTCGACGACTGAGGGGCTATTTCCCATTTGTGCCAGCGTCGAAGGCCATTCGCTCTCAGGAATGACAACTCCTTGAACGTCGCGCTTCAAGGTTTTGCTAAAACTGGCGGCAACCTCATTAGGACTTAAAGGTCGTGGTCCGTGAAGTTCCCAGACCTGTGTGCCTTGCCACTCTTGCATCAAGACATCAGCGCACGTCTGGCCAATGTCGATAGCGGCTACCATAGGAATGGAACGCTCCAACGGATTAAGGAAAGACGGCAATATCCCGTTTTGTTGCGTCATCGGCAAAAGGGCTTGCCAGTTCTCTATGAACCATGCGGCACGCACAAAGCTGATTGCGACCTCGGCTTGCAAGCTTTTGAGCGCTTCTTCCAAAAGGTGGGTTGTCACAATGTTGCCGGTTCCTCGCGGGAGATGCGCTCCAACAGATGACAGTGAGACAATTTTCGGCAAGCGTGCCCGTCGTGCGGCTTCAACTATGGCTGAAGCCACCTGCTCGGCACGTGCGAACATATGATTTGAGGTATAATCAGGCGGATTCAGAACATACGCTCCTGCCACGCCCTCAAAAGCGCGAGCCAAGGCATCAACATCGGTAACATCTTCGACAATTGCAACCTCAGCACCTCGCTCTTTCCAAGCGGCACCTTTATTTTCACTTCGCACGGCCACACGCACAGTTGCACGTCCCATCAGGGCGTTTGCCGTAGCCGCACCTGTCTGTCCCGTCGCTCCCAACACAACATATTTAGCCATTTTCGATTTTTCCTCCTTCATCTATAACCCGAATTGTGTTTTTCAATCGTAATATGCTTTCACATCCAGCACGGTATAGTTTGGCGGCACCATCGCATACAAAGCATCGACACCGATAAGGACATTAGGAAATCAACGTCTTCCAGTGAGCCGATAGCAGCGATCGCGCCTAGTTTTGCTTTTCCGGCTTGCTGCCGATCGCTGTTACCGTATGACTTTTTTGTACTAAATCCTTGCCAGGGGCTTGCCGATGTTTCCTAACGAACCTGTGACTATAACTTTCATGAATATTTCGTTTCGCGTGGTTTGATTGGGTGGAAGTGAGAAGGTAAGCCTCAAGCGGCATAATGCCTACGATCTGCCACAGATGGCTTTTACCCTAAAGAGAGTAGGGAAGATCGTCAGGTTTTTGCTCACCATCACCGTTGGCGGAGCCTCTCCCTTGGAGAATCGCTTCCACATGTGGTCTAAACGTCCAGTTGATTCGTTCGTCAACTGGACGAGCGGTTTTTGGAACCGCGTGAACCCAGTCTTCTTGACAGCCAGGGAGCATGATCAACAAAGACCCGCTCTCTAGGTGGTAGTCAAACGTTTCACCACTATCCTTGTGCCGCAGCTTAAATTTGCGAGTGCTACCTAAGCTTAAAGAAGCGATACCATCGAAGATGGTTGCCAAGGGCATCGCAGGTCTTTTACCAATAGTCGGGAAATTATCGGAGTGCCAGCCAATCGAGTCTTTACCTGTTCGGTAGCGATTACCAACTACAAAATTGAACTGATATCCGCTCAATGCTTGAATGCGTGAGCGTGCCTCTAGCAAGAAGTCGGGCCAGGGAGCTGCCTTAATCTGGATACCACGATATTCGTAGTGCAGATCGTCGCCAAATAGAGATTCATCACGCGGTACAGGAATTGATTTTCCATACATACTGATTTCGCCACGAGTCCATTCAAGCTCCTTAGACTTTTGAAACCAATCGAGGTTATCCACCGAGTTGAGAAAATTTGGGTAAAACTGAACAGGCGGCTTTATATTGGTTAGCAAACTACTCATGCTGCATCTCCCTTTATTAATTCCTCATGGTAGGGTGCCAATGGTTCGTTCCTCTCTACCAGACGCTACACGAACGCAATGAGGGTGTTAACTAACTGAAACTACTAGGGACTTTCTCCCGTTTCCGGGCTGTTGTCATCACTAAAAAACTTTCCTGTCGAACCGTCATCGATGGTGGCGTATTTCACTAAACGCGCAGCAGCATCCTCGACGGAACCGATTCCGCTATGCTGGTTAAAATCTGTGGCAGTAAATCCGGGTTCAACAGCATTAACTTTAAACGGTGTATCCCGCAATTTGTAAGCCAAAACAATAAAAGTTTATCGGTGAGATTTTCAGCATCCACGGTTACTGCGACGGCTTCCCAGTAGTCACGGCGATGCAAAAGCGAGTGGAACGCATTGGCGATCGTATTGATGGTGGTTTCATGTCTGGCAAAGAAATTAACGATTAATATAAATGATACAACATTGACAATATATTGTCAAATATTAGTTTTCATTTTCTCTGTAATGGCTTCCAGAAGTGCCACGGCACTTTGGATTTGTTCCGCGTCAAAGTCTTCGGCAATCGCATTTGTCCACTGCCATTCGCGCTCCAACGTCTCGTGATAAGTTGCCCTACCGGCGGACGTGACAAGTAAGTGCATCGCTCGGGCATCGCCGAGATTTTCAGCGAACTCAAACAAACCGTCCCTTGCCATGTCGTCAGCGAGTCGTTGTACGGCTTGCCGTGTTAAGCCCATATGCCGCGCCAATTCGCTCACCGTAACGCGATTTTCAAGTGCGAATAACTCACCCAGCGTTTGCCACCGAACATTAGTGATTCCCATACCCCGCGTTAGGCGTGTTCCTGATTTTTGCACCGTTGCGTTCATACGAATTACGGCGCGAATCAGATCGGTTAAAGCATTTGACGCAAGCGTTTTTTTAGAATTGCCGAGTTCGACTTTGAATTTTTTGCGATCGAGTGGTTTCGCGTTTTTCATTTCCGCTGCCGCCGCTTGCAATTCTCGCATCTGTTCTCTTCCTCATGAATGGGTTAGGTGTCATAACAACTTATCTGGACTGATTGGCAGATTTCTGATGCGTTTGCCAGTGGCGTTAAAAACCGCATTGGCGATTGCCGCCGAAACGCCGATGGTGCCGATTTGGCCTGCTCCGCGTGCGCCGATCGGCGAAATATGCGGGTCGGGTTTGCCAATGAAATGCACGTCGATTTCGGGAACGTCCATCTGCACCGGGACGTGATAATCGGCAAGTGTGCGGTGAACCGGATTGCCAAAGCGGCGATCAAATTCACTTTCTTCCATAAGCGCCGCGCCAATGCCGGAAATCACGCCGCCGATGATTTGCGATCGCGCGGTTTTCTCGTTCAAAATTCGCCCAACATCGTGAACGCTCGTGAAGCGCTTGACGCGCACCAATCCGAGGTCTTCATCCACCCAGACTTCCGCGAACTGAGCCCCGAACGAGCGGAATGAGTATTTTTTGCTATTGCTATTTTCTTCAATATCGATGGGTGCGGGCATACACAGCGAGCCAGGTACGCCGCGTCCAGGACCGGAGGCGGGCATCGCCGTCGAGCAGGACTCCATCATCGTTTTGTTGCTACGCCGCATGATGTTGACGTAAGAATCTACCTTTGAGGGGTCGCCTTTAACGAAAAACGTCTGGTCAGCGAAGGTGATTTCCGCCTCGTTTCTGCCGTAGAGTAACGATTTCGCGTCAGCTTGAGCCAGTTGCATTAAATCTTGTCTCAGCATCTCGCCCGCCGCCAGCACCGCCGGGGTGACGCTCGCCGCCGTCCTCGATGCGACGGAAGGCGATCCGGGCGGCAACCTCGTGTCGCCGATCTCGACGGCAATTTTCTCGATCGGAATCCCCAGCGCGTCCGCTGCGGTCTGCGCCATAATTGTGTAGGTTCCCGTGCCCAGGTCTTGGGTCGCGCACATCACCTTGACGCTGCCGTTTGCCGTTATCTGAATTCGCACGGTCGTCGAATTGCGTTGTCCCGGATGCGTTGCGGTTGCCATCCCCATTCCAACCAGATAATTTCCGTTGCGGGTCTGCCTTGGTTGCATTTTCCGCCGCGCCCAGCCGAATTTATCCGCGCCGATGCGGTAACATTCGAGTAAGTTTTCGCCCGAAAAAGGAAGGTTTTTAAGCGGGTCAACCGTTGTGTGATTGCGGATGCGAAACTCAACCGGGTCAATATCAAGCTCATACGCCATCTCGTCCATTGCCGACTCGAGCGCGAAAGCTCCCGGTGTTTCGCCTGGCGCACGCATATAAGTCGGCGCGCCGATGTTTAACTTAGCGACCCTGTAAGTAATTTCCCTTAAGGGAGCGCTATACAAAACTTCGGTTGGGCGACTGGTCGGCTCGACATACTGGGTGAGATTTGTGTAAGTATCGGTGTGGTGTCGGATCGCAGTAAGTTTCCCGTCCCGATTCGCGCCGAGCGCGATTTTTTGATTTGTTTCGGGACGCCGCCCAACATTGATTTGCATCATCTGGCACGCAATCGCAAGCTTAACCGGACGCTCCACCACCTTTGCCGCCATTGCCGACAGAAAATTGTTCGTCCAAGGCTGTCCTTTAGTCCCAAAACCGCCGCCGACAAACGGACAAATAATTCGCACGTTTTCCGGTTTGAGGTCGAAAAAATAAGCCATCGCCGCTTGTTGCGGGACAACGGCCTGCGTCGCGTCATAAATCGTCAGTTTGTCCGCGCCGTCCCAGACGGAGATGGTGGCGTGCGGTTCAATCGGGTTGTGAACCTCGTTAGAAGTCGTATAGGTCTGTTCAATCTGATGCGGCGCAGCAGCCAGCAGGGGCGCGGCTTTACCGGAGTTCAGTTGTGCTTCCGTTTGCGCGGCGGCCTTTTGCGGTCGGAAACCGTTCGGTAGTTCGCGCGTTAAATCAATTTTAGGTTCTGCTTGGGCGTAATCAATTTTGACGAACACAGCAGCAGCACGCGCCTGCTCATACGTTTGTGCGACGACGCAGGCGACAAATTGCCCGAAATAATGAATTTTGTTGTCTTGCAGGGGGATCAAATCCTCTCCTAAAACCGCGCCCGCTTTCGTTGACTCCTCGCGGTTGAACGCTTTTAAGCGCGGCGCGTTTTCGTGCGTCAGAACCGTAATCACGCCCGGTGAGCTTGAAGCCGCGCTGACATCAATTTTGGTAACCGTCCCGCTCGCAACAGTGGAACGAACCGGAAACGCATAAGCCATGTTGTTTTGGTTAAATTCGGCGGCGTATTTCGCCGCGCCTGTCACTTTTAAACGCCCATCAACGCGGTCAACGGGTTTGCCGATTAATGCCATATTATTCGTCTCCTTGATCCAAAATTTTACGCATCAAGCTTTTTTGCTGCTCATCGCTTGGATTAAAGCGCGGACACCGCCACCTCACCTATTTTCGTCTTCATTTCCGGCGCGTCGAAAATCGCCGTCTCGGTTTCACCCGCAAACTGCCATGTCTGCGTCTGTGCTTTGCCGGTGTGGACTTCTTTGATCGCCGCGACGATTTTTGGATAGATGCCGCAGCGACAGATGTTGCAAGATAGGATGGGTGATGGTTGAGGACTCTTTCTCCAGCCTAATAGTACGCTTTCAATCAACCTTTTTAAAAAGCAGCAGCAAATTCCTTGGCAAAATCTTCCAACTTTACTTTGCCCATAGCAATTGGCTTATGCAATTCGTAATCCTCGCGCAATGCGCCGCTGCGAATGCTGACACCCAATTCAACAGATTTAGCGGCAATATGTGTCGGCATTCCTTTCTTTTCCAAAGCATCTTGCATTTGCTCATCAGTAAAAGTTACCCACTTTAAATCCGGTTTACCAATAGCGATGCCCAAGATGTGAGCGGTTTCGTTGGCAGTATGCTCGTCGCTTGCCACATAGCGCACTTTAAAGCCGATAGCAGGTGTTTCTGTCTCTTCGGCAGCGGCGGCGGCAATATCTCTTGGGGCAACCATTACAATCTTGTTGTCGCCACTATAGTTTGCGCCGATAAAGCCCAGCCCTTTTATCATGTCTACATAGTTGTAAAGATTGTAGTAGATGTAACCAGCGCGCAGATGCGTAATGGCTACGTCTGATAACTTATTCAAAATGCCTTCTACATCGTGAGAACCGAGTATAAATCCGGTTCCCTTATCTAAATGCGCCCCCCAACTGCTGAGATGAACCACACGCTTTACGCCCGACTGTTGAATGGCCTGTGCATAGCTGCTGCCGATTTTCTGGTAATGCTCTCTCGGATCGGGCGCGGCAAAGTTAGACGGTATCATCGCATATACGGCATCAGTGCCAATAAAGGTAGACGCGAGGAAATCTGCGTCTGACAATGAGCCGATGGCGGCGGTAGCACCCAAAGCTTCAATGTCTTTTTGCTTTTCCGGCTTGCTGCTGATAACCGTAACCGTATGACCTTTTTCCACTAACTCCATTGTCAGCGGCTTGCTGATGTTTCCTAACGAACCTGTGACTACAACTTTCATAAATATTTCGTCCTGCGTGGTTTGATTGGGTGAAAAAGAGAAAGTAAGCCTCAAGCGGCCTCTTTACCTGATAAGTCGGAAAGGGCAGCCGAAACGTCAAAGGAATATGACTCACTTCCTGTGAGTTTGTAGATTCGGTTACCGCAACCGCTTTCTAACAGTGCATTGCAATCGGCGGCTTACCTGTGACCTTTACGCCGAGTGTTGCAAACGTGATGTTCTTTCTATTTCAGTAGCACCGGCAGGGTGAGCGGAGCGCGAAGACCATGATGCGGGATTTCCGGCACAACCACACCTGGTACAAGACGCATCTGTGGAAAACGCTTCGCAACGCGGGTAACCGCTTCGCGCAATTGCAGACGGGCGAGCAACGGACCAACGCAATAGTGAGCACCGTAGCCGAACGTCAAATGCTGGCGGGCGTTCCCACGCGGACACTGGAGCATTTCCGGCGCGTCGAATAGGGCAGGATCGCGGTTCGCCGCACCATACGATACCCAAACCGTTGCGCCTTGGGGGACGGAAACGCCGCCGATAACGGTATCCACGGTAGCGCGTCGGTATAAACCCATCACCGATGTGTCGTAGCGCAAAAGTTCATCGGTTAGATTGTCGGTGTCCACGGTTCCCGATGCGACGGCTTCCCAGTAGTCACGCCGATTTAAAAGCGAGTGGAACGCATTGGCGAGCGTATTGATGGTGGTTTCGTGTCCAGCAAAGAAAACGACGGCAATGTCCGCCACTAACTCATCCTCTGACAAATCGTGTTCTCCAGCGGCGCGACCGGCGACCAACGCGGAAATCAAACCGTCGTCCGGCGTCGCGGCTTTTAGCGCGATCATTTCGCGGACGTAGTTGTCCAACGCCCGCAAACCTTGTGCTGCCTCGACTTGCACCTCGACGGGTAAGCCAGGGGTCTGGAACGCGATCAGCGCATCTGACCAACCGCTCAACTTCTCGGCGTCCGCAAGTGGCACACCCAGTAGTCGGCAGATCGTTCGTAGCGGCAGCGGCTTGCACAAGGTCAGGAGCAGGTCAGTTTCAGTGCCCGACACCGCGATAGAATCGAGCAGGTCTTCTACGTCCGCTATCACCGTTGGGGCGAGCGACTGAGTGCGCTTGGGAGTGAACGCCGCCATGAGCGGGTCACGTAACCGGGTGTGGAGTGGCTTGTCCACGTTGATCGGGTTGTAGGCGAACAGCGGTGACGTGAGTGAATAGATGGCGCTGGCTTCGGGCGCGAGATGAAGTCCCGCGCTAAACGCCTCGGATGATGCGAATGTCACGGCATCACCCAAAACGTCATGCACTTCCTGCCACCGCGTCACGGCGTAAACATTAAGTGCGGGCAGGAATGTCACGGGAGAGTCAGCGCGCATCTGCGCGAGGAGCGTAAATCGGTCGGCAGTAAATCGTGGGTTATGCGGGTCGAACTGTTCGGCGGCAGTTGGGTGTAGCATCGGGCTGGTGGCTTTCTTACGAGTGATGTATCAATAATATAGATAATACAATATTTGACAATATATTGTCAAATAGTGGTTTTCATTTTCTCTGTAATGGCTTCCAGAAGTGCCACGGCACTTTGGATTTGTTCCGCGTCAAAGTCTTCGGCAATCGCATTTGTCCACTGCCATTCGCGCTCCAACGTCTCGTGATAAGTTGCCCTACCGGCGGACGTGACAAGTAAGTGCATCGCTCGGGCATCGCCGAGATTTTCAGCGAACTCAAACAAACCGTCCCTTGCCATGTCGTCAGCGAGTCGTTGTACGGCTTGCCGTGTTAAGCCCATATGCCGCGCTAATTCGCTTACCGTGACGCGCTTAGAGAGTGCGAATAACTCACTCAGCATTTGCCACCGAGCATTGGTTATTCTCGTACCCCGCATTAGGCGTGTTCCTGATTTTTGCACCGTTGCGTTCATACGAAGTACGGTGCGAATCAGATCGGTTAAAGCGTTCGACGCGGGCGTTTTTTTATTATGATAAAAAGGCACGTTCTTATTTCCCGCAATTCGGGCATCTATCGTAATTATCAGCAAGCAGGCTACCTATGTTTCTATCGGGAGCACAACCTTTCGTCAAGATACAGGTATCGGTATCGCAGCACCAGATGTGAAACGAATTTTTGACAAAAGCGCGATCGCGCATCGAGTGATGTTTTTTTTGATCTTCCTGAACTCTTACGAGCACAGAGATGGTTAAACTTCTCTATAAAGGTTAAACCATCTCTGTATCGTTATACGTCTTTGACCGCTAAATCATCACAAAGCACTTGTGAAGTGTAGTAATTTCTACTCATTTCTCTTTGGTTTTTAACGAAAATTTCACGGGTTAAGGTAAACATCCGCAGCAAATGCGATGCAGTAACGTGCCAGCAAGTTGATAAGCTGATTCTATTTAATAACTTCAATTGCCATATTTAAAACTTTGGCATAATCTTCCCAAGGCAAGTTATCTACTGTTAAAGTTAATTTGCCTGTGACTCCATCAACTGCAATCCTATTATCAACAAGCGTTTTTAAAATCTGGAATTCTGCTGCGATACTTAATCCTTCAATTAATTGAGATTTCCATTCGGGACGAAGCAAAGCTACCGCTATCAATAAAATATCTGCCCCCCAATTAGAAACCCCGCAGACTATTAAATAATCGCAAGTCGTTGCACAGGCTATTTTTTCGCCATGTCGAATACTTTGGCTAATTACTTCATGGGGAATCTTGCCCATTCCTAACTCATTTCCACCGTCACCAATTCCGATAGCGATCATTTTCGGCGAATTAAATAATAGATGCAGCGGTGCAGTATGCAAAGTAATATCGTGTCCGCGCATACTACGCACCATACCATCGTAGCCCGGACCGGGACGTTCGATTGCTAGAGCATGAGTAACTCCCACCAATTCCCACGAATCCAACAGCGAACTAATACCAGTCCCATCTACAGGAATAACATCAAAAGCGGTACTAGTTGGAACACCAGCCAAATCCGCAGCAGCTTTCACTGCCGCAAAGCAGAAACTATCAGTAACAATTCTAACTTGCACCCCTGCGCGTATCAATCCCGCTGCCAATTGAGCGCAGCCAATCGGTCCGTCGGTTTCAGGCGCAGGTGGGTTGCTAGACGGTAAGAAAAATCCTGTAATAATTGCAACGTGCGGGTGAGAATGTTCGGCAATCGAACGAGCTGCACCAAAAAGTCCCCCTTGCGCTGCTTCGACAAGTGGTTGAATACCCCTGCCGACATCTTGCCCGCAAATGGTTTCTAGGTAGGTTATTTTGTTTAAAATTTCTTGATTATATTGCAATCGCGGTTTATTCAGATGGTAATTACTCCCTAACTCTGTTATACAGCTGCGCGATCGCACTCATCACAATATGCAAAACGACTAATCTTTTTCAGCACAAAAGCACCATTCTCTTTAACTAAATCTCCAGTACAAACAATAGGCAAGCGTTCAATATAAGCTGTCCGTGCAAAATAATATTCGTTTTCGCCCAGCATCATCTGAATTTGCCGAGGTTTACTTACAATAAAACCCATAATCGTTACATCACCCTGGTACTTTCGTTCATCAAGCTGAATTACCATACCTTCGATTTCGGCATGAGGAACTACTGTAACTAAATCGCTTAAAATGTCTAATTGTGAACGTCCTTCAACTTTTTCCAGGATTTCCAAAATTTCAGCCATTCGCAGCGCATACGACCGACTTTTTGGATTAAGCGGTAGGGTAATATCAAATTCACCTCTAATCATTGAAATAACCCAAACTGCCTCTGAGTCACCGATTTGAGTTTCTCGAAACCACCCATTAGAAAGCAAATAGGTATTTAATTGTTGGGGGTCTAGGTTAGAGAGAATATTGGGGTCGCGCACCGTAACTATCATATCAATTCTCCACTGACGATTCGTCGCATGAAAGTTTTTAAAGCTTCAGCACTAAAAATGTTTTGACGGGGTAAATAAACAGTAACAGTATTTTGATTTTTAGTTTGTGGTTGACCCCGTAACGATACCCAATAAGCACAACGAAGCAAACAAAGTTCGCCCTCGGATTGACGCAACCAGTCCTCTACCTTGTCAGGAATTAAAACGACAACTAATAAAAGTGGGTCATCGTCAGAATTGTTATTTCTTAATTCATCATAATTTTTGATTTCGAGAGGAAATCTAACGAACTCGCCCGAAAGTAAATCTTGAGAAGTAGATTTTAGTTGTAAGTCAAGTCGAGTTCGCCTTCTCGAACCTGGAGACACAAGTCCCGTAATTGTTACATCAACCCCAACTAAATCTAATGGTTTGGGTGCTATTTGAAACGAATAACCCGCAGCAGATGCCACAGCGCTGATATAAGCATAACTGAATTCCTCTTTCTGGGTCGTTATAAACATTTCAAAAATGCGCTTTCAAAAACTGGAGCAGCTAAAGCATAGTAACTATCAAATAGCTTACACAATGCAAATTAACAAAGCGATTCATCTTTCAAATCTGTAATAAACATATGTCCGGGAGCGTGGGTAATCGCAATTTCGGGTTTAGCTTGGAATAATGCTACTTGGGGAGTTACACCACATGCCCAAAATACAGGGATTTCACCCGGATGGATTGTTACCGCATCGCCAAAATCGGGTGCGTTGATATTGTCGATACCAATTTCTTTTGCATCTCCCCAGTGTATTGGTGCGCCGTGCGCTTTGGGAAATCGACTGGTAATTTGGACTGCACGAATTGCATCGGCTGGAGATAAAGGACGCATGGAAACTACCAAAGGACTGGAAAATATTCCTGCTGATTGACAAGCAATATTTGTTTTATACATCGGTACATTTTTACCTTCATCGATATGTCGCACGCTAATGCCTGCATCTACTAATGCGGCTTCAAACGAGAACGAACAGCCAATGAGAAACCCGACAAAATCATTGCGCCACAAGTGTTTGATATCGCTGACTTCTTCGATTAATTCGCCATGTTGAAACAGGCGATAGCGAGGTAAATCGGTTCGCAAATCGGCTCCAGGAGCAGCTAAACGCGGTTCTGGGTCGCCCACTTCGGTAACATCAATTACAGGGCAGGGTTTAGGGTTACGGTGACAAAACAGCAGAAAGTCGAATGCTACTGATTTTGGTAAAACAACTAAGTTGGTTTGGATATACTGGGGTGCTAATCCAGGGGTCGGAGATTGAAATTCTCCGTATCGGCAGAGTTTACGGACTTCGGTAGGTGTCATTCTAAATTAGAAGTTCTTGTGTTAGGAGTTTTTGTGTTAAGAGTCAGGAGTTCTTGTGTTAGGAGTTAGAAGTAGCTCTCGCATATAAGTAACAATCTAAAATGGGCATTAAGCGTTGAGTTTTTTATTTCCCCTACACCCCTATGCCCTTTTTAAGTTAGTGATATTTATAAAATCTTGTGTTCTTAAAAAGAATAGGACATATTCTTATAGAATAAACCTTAAGTTTAGGGTAATTTGTGGGAACTCTATAATCGTAACCCTATAAAAATAAAGTCTATAAATTCCGAATGAAGTTGAATTTGACTAGAATACCATCCTTGATTGTAGCAAGTGGGCTATTTGCAGGGCTTTCGGGTTGTGGGTGGCAGATAAAAATGGCTTACCGCAAGCTATTACTTCCGAAGACCGTGCAATACTCTTACGAAAACTTTTACCAATCCAATCTGCACTCGAACTTAATTTAATCAAGATTGTAGATACCGACGGTACAGTTTTAGCCGATTTACGTCAAGGTGAAATCAATCAATCTACCCCAACCCATTTGCCAACAAATCGACACCATCGAACTCGACTTTATTATTGAAGACCTCGCCAAAATTTTCGACTCGATGGAAAATGGATGCGATCGCATTACCGATATAGTCCTGTCGTTACGTAACTTTTCGCGTCTCGACGAATCCGAATTTAAGTGCGTCAACATTCACGAAGGTATCGACAGCACTTTGATGATTCTCGCAACCCGCTTCAAACAGCAAAACAAACGTCCAGAAATCAAAGTTATTAAAGAATACGATAATTTACCTCCGATTGAATGCTACCCCAGCGAACTCAATCAAGTATTTCTAAATCTTCTTAGCAACGCTATCGATGCATTTGAAGAAGACGGGGAAAGGGTAAAGGAGAAGGCTAAAGGTGAGAGGGAGACAGGAGGGGAAGCAAATAAAGAATTTCTCTGCTTCTTCCCTCCCACTCCCCAAATATCAATTCGCACTCAAATTCTAGACAGCAAATGGGTAGCAATTTACATTATCGATAACGGTAAAGGTATGAGCGAAGAAGTCTGTAAAAAAGTCTTTGACCCATTCTTTACAACTAAGCCCGTAGGTAAGGGTACGGGGCTAGGTTTGACTATAAGTTACCAAATAGTAGTTGAACAACACGTTGGCGAAATTAACTGTTGCAGTCAGCCAGGACAAGGTACAGAATTTATAATCAAGATTCCAAGAAAACAATAAAGGAGGTAGGAAGCGTAAAGCCAAATGCTTGGCTAAAATAGCTCGTAGCGATTTATCCAATATTGATAGGATTCTAATTTTCTGCTATATTTTCCATAATGCTGAAAACTAACGCCTTGATTGGGAGAAAATCTCAGTTAATGTATTTGTTAAAATGTATTGGTAATTGTTAATAAGAATGTATTGGTATCCAGTAAGATAGGAATTAAAAGTAATGACGCAGGTAGTTTTGGGCGAGAACGAAGGGATCGAGTCGGCTTTGCGAAGGTTTAAGCGTCAAGTTTCGCAAGCTGGTATTCTCCAGGATGTGAGAACAAAGCGTCACTTCGAGACACCCTTGCAGAAAGAGAAGCGTAAAGCCGTCGCACGTCGCAAGCAAAATCGAAGAATGCGATCGCGTTTCAAATAAGCACGCATTGGGTCGATTAATTGTATTTAGCTATTTTATAAGGGTACAACAGATACAGTTGTACCCTTATTGTTTTTGGGAAGGGGGAAGGGGGAAGG
>CAXTCQ010000161.1:0-18387 GCA_964242965.1 uncultured Calothrix sp.
AGCTTGGTAACAGTGGACTCCAGTCACCCACCGATGCATATCCTAGTTGATGCAACACTCTAATAGTGCCAGTAACCGTGCGTTGCGAACCAATAAGAGTATGTTTAATTTGCTCGCGTTCAGGTGCCGAATATTCTGTTGAAGTTAGATGCTATTTTATTTCCTCTCAGCTTTCAACACAGTTGTGTTTATTTGCACTCAGTTACCTGGTTGTTGCTATTTCATCTTGGGGTTTACAGCAGTCAACTATCGGTTCTGCGGCAATATTTTGCAAGCCGACAGACTCCAACAAACTAACCCAGTCGCTGGCTAATTTGGTATCCTGCGGGTAAGTGTGGCGAAGATTAGCTAGAGCAGTCAGCGCTTCATACCAAATACCATTGGCAGCATAAAGGGCAACCTGCTGCTGTGGTGTTGCTTTGTCTAACTGACTTTGAACAATAGGGTTAAGTGCTGAAAGTTGTACGTTCCCTTCTACGGAAGTAAGAAATTGATTGTCTTGTTTGCAGTAAATGTTGAAATACCAGCGATACTGCTTGCCAATTTTTAGTGGGGCAGATGTGGATGGCAAGGAAACGCTGACTACTCCTGGTGTTCCAGTCAAAGGAGTTTTGTAGATAGTTTGGTTATTTTCATCCTCTAACACTAACTTTGCGTAGGTAGAGTCAGACTTATAAGGAACATAAAACCAGAAGGTGGGACGTACTTGGGTCGTCAATCCTAAAACCAATTGCGAACTAGAATACTCAGGCACCAAGGCTGTGAGTACCTTTTCTGATAACTGCGTGTTCTGTACCACATCCATACAGCCCCGGCTTCCACCTGCTTTGCGCTGACTGGGGGCACCGATATTTGGTGGTGGCGGGGGTGTCTTGAAAATCAATGGTTTTTTGGATGGTCGCCAGAAATTTAAGGTCGGGCGCGGCGCAGAATTCATCGGTTTGGTAGGTTGTGCCTGCACTGAGGTGAAATTAACAAGTGCGAATGCTAGAGCCAAGGAAAGTCCAATATGCTTAGTCATGACTGAAAATATGATACATTACTTTTGTTATGCTGCGGACGTAAGACTACTACACTTGCTCCTGTAACAATTAAGGCAAATGCCGATGGAACAAGTAGTATCCAACATCCTTGTATTAATAAGTAATAACAAACACCGTATAAACTCAGAAACGCGACTACAGACACCAGCCCCAATCGCGTTGACCGGAAACGCCAAGCAATTGTTCCTCCAATACAAGACCAACTCCAAACCCAAAAAACTTCGCCCCAAAAAGGCAAAACCCATAACAAGGGTCGCCCATCCAAAACTGCACTAAGGATTTGGCTCACCATTTGGGTATGAAAAATTACCCCTGGCATCTCGTTACCGTAGGGGGTAAAAAAATTATCGCCCGCACTCTCAGCGCTAACACCAATTAGAATAATCCGATTTTTGACTGCATCAGGGTTGACCTTACCCGTTAGCACGTCTTTTAAACTGACTTGCTCGGCAACTTCTTTTGGAGAAGGAGAGGAACGGTAATTAAGTAATATTTGATACCCAGCGTCGTCAATTTGTTGATAGCCGCCCGTGTGCTTGAGCAACTGCCCAAAGGCAACATTGCCTAGTTGCAATCCTTGTTGGGTGTACCTAACAGAAATGCCCAGAGACTGCAAATAATGAAATGCTAACCGAGCGCTAAGGGCGTAGGGTGTGGTACAAGGAGATGTGGAACTTGGTTGCATCGCAATTAAATGCCGACGCAGAATCCTCCCTTTATCAACTGCAAAATCACTAAACCCCTGGCGTTCTAGGGGAATTTCTGGAGGAGGTGCAATGCCGGATTTTTGATTGGCTTGACTAACTTCGCAAATGGTAAAGAAGCGATCGCTTTGCCGCAAATAAGTTGCTAATTCTGCATATTTAGCATCTACAGGAAAATCCCGGTAGATATCTAAGCCGATGGCTCGCGGTTGATAAGACTCAAGTTTCTCCAAAAGTCGCGTTAACGCCAAATCTGATAACGAACCCTTTCTTTGCTGTTGTTCGGGTAGTTGAAAATCGTCTTCGGTGACGGTAACTACCAAAATTCGATTATCTTGTTTTTCAGGTGGTCGTAGCCGCATTAAATGGTCGAAAGCTTGCAACTCCCATGCTTGTAACAACCCAAGCCAGCGCACCCCCATCACCAAGCTTGTTACTATAAAACTAGTAATCAAAACTGTTTTGAAATTGAGTTTAGGTTGGGGCAAAGGTAGGCTTTTGGGTTGGCGATCGCCTTTAGTTTTACCTTGCAACTCGTTCCAAGTTGGCGACACCGAAGCTGGGTTTTGGCAAATCACAGGTAACCAACTAGCACAGGGGAAATCACTTTCTAAACCCTGCAACTTTTCCCGCGCATACCGCACTGCTAAATAAAACGACTGACCATCGGCAAATTCCCTCAAAAAATGCTTCAAAAACTCCTGTGCGACCCTGTCAGGCACGGGAAGCCGCATGACAATTATTTGGGGAATGTGCAAATCATCCAATTGCTGTGCTAATCCCAAACCATCACAAGAGTTAAAAATTGCCAACTGTAAACCACGTTCTATCGCTTTCTTGAGGGCATTTCTTAACTGGGTAATCGTTAAACTATCGGTAGGATTTATATAAATATGACCCGTTTCACTATCAGTGCTATAACTATGTCCGGCAAAAAATAGAATATCCCATCCCTGCTTATCCCAAAGGTGTTCATCTAATTCTGAGCGTTTTGGCTCCACCAAAAATACTGTTTCAGCGTCATCTTGTAAAGACAATAACTTTTTATCGGCATCAACATCTATACCCGTACTGTCACCCAAAATCGCCAATATTCTCACGTTTGTTGCCGTTTTTTTAGCTTTAATCCCTGGTTCAAATTCGATAGGACTTAAAGCAACTTCTGCTTGGGGGTAATCTCTAAAAAAACGCCAAATATGCCAGGGAAGTTTTCTTAATTGATTATCTTCAGTTTGAATAATAACTCGAATTTTATCATCAGGAGTTAATTGCATCCGCAGTTGGCGATCGATGTGGCGAAATCCTTCGGTATCAAACCAATAATCTATTTGATTTTGTAATTCTTCACATACGCTATAAAACTCAGTATCGGAAACGTTAGTCACGTCAGCTTCATCAATATTGATGTCTTCATCGATTAGCGGTGAGAGACGCAAACCTATCTTTATAGAGCGAGCCTCATAGATTAAGTTATAAAGCAATTGCCAACGGCGGTAGAGGTTAATAATATTTGGGGCAGCAGGTAAACTACCTTGAAATTGCCTCCACTGAGAATTTTCCTCTTGAAGCATAACAGTAACGAGTGGAAAACCTGACTGTAACGTACCTCTGGCCAAGTTTAAAATAACTAACTTACTCATAACTATTACTCTTCAAGTGATTCAATTACAAAATCTTCAGTAATAATGAAATCATTAATCGCAACTTCGATTTTGAAACTTTTTTCCATTGGACAGGTAAATTGTTTAATACCAATTTAATATGAAGTTGCAACAAATTAGATCCCCCCAACCCCCCGATAAATTGGGGGGCTAAGAGAGCTAAGATTGATAATAAAGTGCATCTTGATATAAAAATGGTATAAGTTGAATAAAGTTATATTTATTGTTGCACTTTAAGGCGCGTTTGTCCTGCGGCACAAGCCTATCACTAAGGGCGAGTCACGACTCGCCAATTAAAGTAAAGGCAGCCCAGTATAATGGTTCGGGTTTCTCCTTCATTGTCATTAGCATTGCCTGACGTAAAGCAGAAGCTTTGTCAGGATTGTTTTGAAGAGTTTTGTAGAAATATCTCATCAGTTTAGAAGTTTCGACATCTCGTACAGACCACAGAGAAACTAGCACACTCTCAACTCCTGCGGAAATAAAGGAACGAGACAGTCCAATTACCCCATCTCCAGAAATTCTTCCTTCTCCAGTTTTGCAAGCACTGAGGACAACGAGTTCAGCCTGAAGGCGGAGATTTATAATTTCGCTGGCACTCAGCAAACCGTCATCATTCAGTGATGGACTAAGGACGATCGCTCCTGGTACTCCCAATCCCTCCATAGAACCTGCATTACTCTGACTGCCATACTCCAACAATCCATGTGTTGCCAGATGCACTAGCCTTGCAGTGGGCATTTTTTTAAGAATGTTAGCTTTAGTTGCAGAGTGGCGAACTATTGCAGTAGTGTTCAACAGTTTAGCAATATTAAGAGCTTCCTGTTCTGCCTCTGGTAGTTCTGGTAATTGTTCTAGTGGCTGTCCTGGTTGTAAAAATATTTTGGGCATGATGGGGTTGCCTACAATCAACGCGGATGATTGAAGATTCTTGATTGAAGAATTTTCCCCTCCTTCCCTTTTCCTTCTTCTCGCTTTCAAAGTATGGGTTAACTCTAGCACCTGAATTGAGGGTGCAGTCAGGATAGTATGTTTTTCAATCAAATATTTGCCATCTTTGTCTTGCAAGGCTGGAAAGGAAACTAAAAACAAAGATTCTTGGGGTATAAAGATAACACGAGCATTCGCATCGGCGGGTAAGAGGTCGGCAATCGGCTGTATTAGGAATTGATGAAGTATCTGCCTGTAGTCCTGGCTTTTTGTGGATTTTGTTCGATTATTTGTACGCTTGAGTTGGCGAATTGGCTGCGTCAGCGGTCCGCAGTCAGCAGTGGGGTTAAATATAAGGCAGCGGGAAATTCTTACAGCATCTGTGAATGTTCCACCTTTTTGCCACAGGGATTTTAGATCCACACGCCGAAATGCGACTTTACCATTAGGCTGAACTACCCAAATAAATAGTTCCTCCTCTCTGGCTCGTTGCTTACCACGCGACTTGAAATTGCGATCGCCAACAAAACTATACTCCACAACTGTGGCGTTTTGCTCTTGGGCAATGCGGCGAATTTTATCAATACTGGGTGATGAATTAGCCGATGGACTATAAATAGACGACACCGATGCTTGCCGATTGTCTTCCTCATATATGCGTCTAGACAGTAATTCGGCAAATGCACGGGCACGTCCCTGTTCTGCGGCTTCTAAGGCTGCTTCCGGTTTTTTAGCGGCAACCAGGATTTCTTGCAGCAGGCTGTAGGTGTAGACTTGAGTATCAAAAATCGAAACTTTGTAAGTGTCGCTAAGTCCGGGGCGCAAATTATCGAGGAGTTTGATAGCAGCGCGGAGTTGTGATTCAGCTTCTTTAAGTTTACCAGCACGATACAAAGCTTGCCCTAAGTTATTCAGCGCCAATCCTTCGGCTGCTGGATCGCCCATCGCTCGCGCAATCGCTCCTGCTTGCTTTTGATACTTAATTGCCTGCGCGTAGTTGCGAGCATCTGCATAAACTATTCCCAAGCTACCCAGCGCTTCGCCCTCTCGTTGACGATCGCCTGCTGCTGTTGCAATTTCTAACGCCTGTACATAAGCATTAATGGCTTTAGTGCGTCCCCCTAAAGACAGATAAGTAGAACCTAAATTAATCAGGCCGCTAGCTTGTGCAGAGCGGTTATTAATTGCTTGAGCGATCGCTAAACTTTGCTTGTGTGCCGCGATTCCATCTTGATATTTGCCCAAGTCTGTGTATACTTTCCCCAGGTTTCCCAAAGCAATGCCTTCTCCCTCACGGTCTTTAGTCTGCTGGGCAATTTTCAAACTTTGCTGGTAGGCAATTGTGGCGTTGTCGTAGTCTCCCAAAACTGAAAAGGTGTTTCCCAAGTTGAGAAGAACTTTTCCTAAAAGTGGGCGATCGCCAATTCCTCGCAAGATTTTTCCGGCTTGTCTGTGCAACTCAATCGCTTTGCTATAATTGCCCACGGCTCTATAAGCAATACCAAGATTTCCCAATCCTTGAGCCTCAATCCGACGGTCGTTTATAAATTGGGCAATAGGTAAAAATGATTCTAGCGTAGCAATTGCCTCTCGATATTGTTCGGAAAACACATAGGCACTTCCCAAGTTTACCAATGCCTGAGCTTCTCCTTGACGCTGCTGGAGTCCCTGATAAATACGTCTTGCCTCTTGCCAAGAGCGTATAGCCGCTTCTAGTTGCCCAGCTTGGTATTGCTGATTTGCTTGCTGTAATAATTGGTCTGCTTTTTCGCGGTTACTCTGAGTTTGTACTGACGTGGTTGGCAGGGCAATAACATTTGTAGAAAAGCCGAACGAGGATATCAGCAAAACGGCTAGTGTTGTTAGGTAGACTGAAGGCGATCGCGTCAGCGCTGACTTCTCAGTTCGCATGGCTTTTAAAGTATTAGTTTTTCGATACCTGTTCTTGAGATGCAGCAAAACTAGTGGTCTATTTCATTAATTTTGACCTAAGCGCAGGAGTCAGATCCCCGACTTCTTGAAGAAGTCGGGGATCTTGTAGCCTCCCAGAACTTATGAAACGAACCACTACTGGTCTGTTTCATTAATTTTGATAGTAAATATAATTACCTTATTAGACACAGAGGAGCCAGTGCGTTGCGGGGGTTCCCCCCGTTATAGCACCTGGCGTTACACAGAGTCAGAGATGGGACAGATTTAACACCTAACTAACTCCTCAGAACTTATGAAACGCACCACTACGTTGAGAATCCAACTTCAATTATTTGCTATGACTTAGATTGGGAGTTTCACCCAAAAGTTGCAAAATTAGTTTCTCATCTTCCGCTGTATTACAAGCATTGCTGGCAACATTATTAGAATTGGAGGCTATCGTTTTAGAGCGAACGGCTATTTTGCTATCAGTTGGCATAGCAATAGCAACGTTATTTGGTAAATTACAGGCAAAATTATTCGTTTGTGTATTTAGTTGCAGTTGATCTGCCTGCTGTTCAGTTTGAGACAGAGGGCTGTTATTGCCACCGATAATGCTATCAGGCGACTGTGTTGGGAAGATTTGAGTATCTAGAGTGAGAGGTCGATCTATAACTGGGGTAGGAGTATCATATATGCTACACCTAATACTGTCGCAACGAGACTTTATCACTGATGCTTTAAAGGTAATGTTCTCACCCGAAGGAATAAAGTATGTATCATTTTCTAGTGCATCATCATTAATCGTCGAGTCTTGAGTGACAAAGGTTTGTGAAGCATTCGGAACTGTTCGCTCTCCTTTATAGTCACCACCAATCACTACTGTACCACCGCCTACCGTACCAGAAGCGTTGATGTTGGCATCAACAAGGCTTACTTTATCGCCTTGTATATTTACATTTCCGCCTGTTGTACCCGACACATCGACTTGATTGGAAACAAACGCAGTTCCCGGCGTGTTTGGAATTGTCATACCAGAACTTGTCAGCTTTACCACCCCATTTTCAACCGTAACACCCGTCGCCTCACTGATGTTGCCTCCTGTCAGCAATTCGGGCAACGACAGGGGTGTGAACGGCTGTTGATTAATTGCTGCTTTCGTTTCTACTGGTAACTCCAGACTTAGCAAACTCCCTGTAGAAGTAATACGGACTAACTTTTCTCCTGGTACGGCAGCAATGCTAATATTTCCAGAGGGTGCTGAAAGTGTACCCGTGTTGATAACGGTTCCCCCTAACAAGGTTAAGTTCTGCCCCGATCCAACGGTTAAATCTCCAGCATTGAAGATTGCTCCTGATTGAGTAAATGCAAAGGCATTGGGACTTCCGACTAAACTTGCGTAGTCATTTGTACCCAGCGCATTGAACCATTTATCGCCAAACCCGATACCATTAGCGGTTGTTGCCGTAAACGCCGCAGGCACATTCAAGCTGGCACCTTGACCGAACACAATTCCTGCGGGATTTATTAAGTACAGGTTAGAATTACCACCAGTAACTTGAATTAGTCCGTTGATAATAGAAGCATCACCACCACTCACCCGACCCAAAATGTTCTGAATTGATGGGTTAGATAGGAAATTGGCAACTTGACCTTGCTCGACTCCGAATTTCTCGAAGTTGTGAAAGAGGTTTGCTTTAGCCTGAGTGCCACCTGTAATGTTAATGGTGTTGCCACTTTGATTGACGATAGTGTTGGTATCATTGGCGGCAGGTGTAATTTGGGCTTGTACTGAAGTCTTCAATCCATCTACAACGATAGATGTGGCAAACAAAAGACTTGTGATGCAGGCTATACTCCCAACAAAACTCGTCCTGGACTTGTGGAGAGTAAGCGTGGAGAAAGCAAGATTATTCTGAATATGAGTTAATAATAAATTAGCAAAATTGATCGCTTTTGCTCTCATACTTAAATATAATTACTTAACTATTTAGCGGTTCACTTTATCATATACTTATATTTACTGATGGAATATTTTCCGACCGGAATAATTATAAGTTTAATTTTATACATAATATATTAGAAGCTGTAGCCAACGTTAAAGTTAAAGCCATTGTCTTGGGCGTTGTCACCGCGATCTGTTTAGGCAAAGACTGGTGAGGCAACTGAGGTGATTGCTACAAGGGTTACGCCAGCGATCGCAACCCTAACTACTCCCGAACCGCCCAAAGAATAGCTATTGCGCTTCTCAGTTGAATGAAATACAGTTTTTTCGTGGGGCATAGGGGCACAGCACTGCTGTGCC
This sequence comes from uncultured Calothrix sp., assembly GCA_964242965.1. GTDB lineage: Bacteria > Cyanobacteriota > Cyanobacteriia > Cyanobacteriales > Nostocaceae > JANNFJ01. The sequence goes on from CAXTCQ010000161.1 coordinate 8,555, forward strand.
CCTACTGTGTATTGTACCCAAATGAGAACTGCTATATTTAATAAACTGCGTTCGACGAAGTTGTTGCCGCAGACTAGACGCGAAGGACACGAAGAAAAAAGATAGGCGACCTTATACCGAAAAGTCAATAATTGACTCCAATCCATCGCCATTACTCCTCAGTCTTGCCATAAGAAAGCACAGGCTTGTTCGCTAATTCCGGTAATTGAACTTCCAGCGATTGCAACAAACCTTGCCAATCCTTCACCAACTGTGCATCAGTCGGCTTGTTGCGAAGTTCGGCAATCAGCGCGGTCAGCGTGTCAAACCACAAACCATTCTCGGCATAAAGCAAGATTCGCTCGCGTGGAGTTTTCGCAGTTTCCAGCTTTTGCTTTAGCTGTGGTGTAACACCAACTCGCTCCACGTAACCGTTCACCAAAGCACTTGTTTCTAAAGATGCAGGGTCACAAATAAAAGATAAAACCCACTGGTACTTCTTGCCAATTTGCAGACCAGGCAAACTGTTAGGTAGGTTAATATCAACAATTCCTGATGTTTCAACCCCTGGAAAAGTCTCGTAGATGACCGTTTCCTCTTCGTCAAGCAATTGAAACTTTCTTAAACTATTAGAATTCGGTTGATAGGGAATGTTAAACCAGAAGGTTGGGCGTTCGGCAAGTGTTAATCCAATATTAGTTGGTGGAACTAAAGCTGTGACGGGGTGACTTAAAACAGGACATCCACTGCGAGATGCTGCATCTGTCCGTCTACCGGGCGCACCTTTCGGGGGTAGGGTAAATTTCAGCCTCGCCACCTTCCGCAAACGATTACCATATTTAGGATTAGGCGGCGAAGACTGAGGACTTGGGTGGGAGCTAGAAGGAAAAGCAGGCTGTGCCTGCACGTTCACTGTATTTGGAAAAAATATTGCTAAAGCGCAAGCCAAGGCAAGAGGCTGATGTAGAGAGCGCCACTGTTTTACAGTCATAATTTAGCCTCATTTTTACGATTGCTACTGATATTGATATGTTTCAAAAGCAACTACAACGCTAGCTGTAGTTATGATGGCAAAGTCTGCGGGAACGAATGGTATCCAAGTGCCTTGTATTACAAAAAACCAAAACAAGTTGCAAAAACAATACAAACTGTTAGCCAAATCATCAGGATAAAAACTAGGCGTTTTTTGAAATATAAGGCGATACCACCCCCTACTAAAGACCAACCCCGAATCCAAAATGTTTCTGCCCAAGTAGACCAAATCAACAGAGTCCGCCCATCCACAAATACACTGATAATTTGACTTACCGTTTGTGCCTGAACGAATACCCATCGCGTACTCTGCTCCGGTTGTCGTTCAAACTATACGGTGTATAAATATTATCTTTGTAACTGGGTGCAGTTGTGCCAATAAGAACAATACGGTTTTTGACCCAATTAGGGTCAAAGTCACCTTGCAAGACTTATGTTAATGTTACCGTTCGTGCAATCTGGCAGGAACGGTATCTAAGTACTCTTTGATACCATGAGTCCTCAAATCTTTGGTAACGGTTTAGATATATCCCTGGAGAATTAGAAAAATCTCAAAAATGGGTAGTTGAATCTGGATTATTTACTGCTATATCAGGAGGTAAATTTGCTAAAGAGGATGTGACGTGAATATCTACATTAAATCTAACTTTGTCCTAGAATTGGAATTAAGAATTTACAACACCCCCACACCCGTAACCATACTCGCAATGGCTTCGATAAATTCGTCCGTAGCGATGGGTTTAACAAAATGGTAGCTAAAACCTGCGTCGAGAATCTGCTGTTTATCAGCATCAGTACCGTATGCTGTTAGTGCGATCGCGCTGATTGATTGGCGTTGTTGAAGTGGTAATTTCTGAATTTCACGGATTAAAGCGTAACCATCCATATCCGGCATACCGATATCGCTAACCAATACATCAGGTGGATTTAAGGAAATCGCTGCTAATGCCGCTTTGCCAGAGGTAACAGATGTTACAGAAGCTCCCGATTGTTCTAACAAAAACGAGACAAACTCTAAGTTGTCTGCATCGTCATCGACAGCTAACACTTTAATTCCAATTAACGAAGGAAAATCGTTATTTAGATTCGTCGGTGGTTCCGGGGTTAAAACTAGCATCACTGGTAAACGCAGAGTAAAGCTTGCCCCCTGTCCCTCGCCTGCACTTTCTGCCATAATTGTGCCACCATGCAATTCAATTAAGTGGCGCGAAATCGCTAAACCTAGTCCCAGTCCGCCAAATTTGCGCGTCGTAGTCGAATCAGCTTGGCGGAAATATTCAAAGATGTAGGGTAAAAACTCCGGTGTAATGCCAATACCAGTATCGGTAACGCGCATTTGTATTTGTGAATCGACTTCTTCGAGGTGAATCTCGACTTTACCACCTGCGGGTGTAAATTTAACTGCGTTGGTAAGCAGGTTGCAAATAACTTGTTGCAGACGGTTGGCATCACCTAATACTTTGCCGATGTCATTTTGTAGTTCGAGTAGAATTTCGATTGATTTGACTTCCGCACTCAAACAAATCGTTTGCAATGCGGCTTGGACAATAGATGCTAAGTCAATGGTAGCTAAATTTAACTTGAGTTTACCCCGCAAAATCCGCGACACGTCGAGTAAGTCATCGATTAATTGCACCTGAAGTTTGGCGTTGCGTTCAATAGTCTCAATTGCTTGCTTTGTGCTAGCTTCATTTAACTTGCGCGATTTGAGTAATTTCGACCAGCCTAAAATTGGGTTGAGAGGAGTACGAAGTTCGTGCGAAAGAATCGCTAGAAACTCGTCTTTGATGCGGTTTGCAGCTTCAGCTGATTCTTGGGCTATTTTTCGTTCCGCAGCTTCGACTAAAGCGCGATCGCGCATACTGCGATATTCCTGAACGCGAAATGTTAAATCGGTAACATCTTGAATCGACATTAGGGCATAATAGCCTTCATCGTCAAACCCTGGCAGTGATGTTACGGTTGTGTGTTGGATGCGATATTTACCCTGCGGCAGCGGTGCGGGGATGGTGTATTTATGCAGTTGCGAAGAGAAAATTGTCGGCAGACCGCCTTCAAAAACTTGCTGTAGTCGAGTTGCGTATTGCGGCTGTTCTAAATGGGGAAATCTGAACGTAATTGGCGTACCTAAAATCTGAGAGCGAGGAATTTTCGTCCATTCTTCCAAACAGCTATTCCAAAACAGAACTACATAATCGGACTGGAGAATACACAAGCCCAATGGTACTAGGTCGAAATGGTTAAATTTTTCCTGCGCTCGACTTATTTTATCCATTGTTACCTAGGTACATCTATAGCTGCCAATATTACTTTACTACTAACTTACATTTGTCAACAGTATTTGACAAGTTTTCTCAAAAAACTTGATTTTTTATGTATACAAATCAAAACTGTCAGTTATCAATTGTTAGTTATTAGTTGTCAATAAATAGGTAGGCATTGAAACAATCAAGGTAAAGAAAAGCAAAATAGCCCAAGACCTTATAAAGTTACTCCCTACTCCCTACTCTCTTAACTTAATTAATTGGTAACTCTAATTCTAGCTCTCGATTAATTGCTTCCATTAAAGCGTCAAACGAATTCATTTCAAAAATTAAAACAATATTACCCATAATTTCCAGTTTTTCCATATCAAACCGTGCTTGCGCTAGCAAAAACACGCTTTGTTCGGCAGAACTATTCTCTAAAGATAATATATGTTCAATCGAATCTTCTAAATATACTGGTAATCCATAACAAAGATGCTGATTGAGGACATTACTAATCGATCCCATAATACCATTAATTACGATATTACCAACTTCGCTTAATGTCCCAATTTTGACCGAATTCAAATCAAAACTACCCGTTTCTTCCCCTGTAAGTATACTGACCAAAGTCGATGCACTGTCGGTAGGAAAAATCAAATTTGCTTTCCCTTTAAATGACCCGGAAAAATTTAATCGTACGGATGCAAAAGTCTCTTCATTAAATCGCAGTTTTAATTCTTTTTCTAAATCCCGCAAATACAGAACCCGAACAACCGGAATTCCCAAAATAATCCGCGATTGTATCATTTGATTGAGCATACTCGCTGCTCGACCGACACCAATACTGATTAATTCTTGTAAAGCATCAATATGGGCTGCTTGAATTTTGTGCATAGTATACATTTAGCCCCCACCACATGCTTGACGCACTGCAAGACGTACTTCATCTTCCTTGAGAGGTTTACATAGAAACGAAACAGCACCAAGTTCCAATCCGCGATCGCGTGCAGAATCTTGGATGTCAGCTGAAACAATAATCGTCGGTACAGTTATACCCGACTCTTGTAGCATTTGCAGAAACGCAAATCCATCCACATCCGGCATTAAAATATCCGTTAAAACACAATCGGGAGTATGAGTGCGAACCATGTCCAATCCCTCCTGTCCGTTACTTGCTTCGAGGATTTCATAACCATCGACTTGGAGCATTTTACGAAGCATCCGTCGAGCAAAAGCTGCATCATCTACAATTAGGACAGAGGTCATTTTGGTTACTTTTGAGATTTAATTGAATTAACTGGAGTGTTTTTCAAGTTTTTAGCACTTATCGATTTTAAATTCCACTCTACCAAACTTTCCTTTACAATTCTGTAAATTTCTTATATATTCTTAATTTAAACCGAGTACAAACTTATTTAGAAACTATTGTACTTAACATTTTCTTAAATTCCAGATAATTTAAATATAAATTTACATAACAATCTTCTATCTGTAGATATATTTGATTTATATCTATGGGTATATTTTTGTTAGGAAGATGGTAAGTTTAGTATAAGCATAAAATATATAGTGTATAAGTATTAATGATTTGATAATAGTTACCTATGGATGACCTAGATAGTGATGATATTAAAGTATTTTTAGCTGAAAGTTATGAGAATATTAATCAAATTGAAAACTATATTGTTGATTTAGAGAACTCAGCAAACACCGATATATTAGTTAATATTTATCGCTATCTGCACACGATAAAAGGGAACTGCGGCTTTTTAGCTTTTTCCAAATTAGAAGCAGTTGCCCATGCGGGTGAAAGTTTACTTGGTAAATTGCGTGAAGGCAAGTTAGCAATAAATGCAGAAATTGTCACAGCATTACTCCAAACAATTGATAGCATCCGTCAAATTTTAAACAATATCGAAGCGAGTAGTAGCGAAGGCGATGAGGATTATTCTAGCTTGATTCAAAAACTGACGGAAGTGGGAGTAGGGAGTAGTCCGTGGGGACAGGGGGGACAAGGAGAAGTATTTTCTTCCCAGTCTCCCCCCTCTCCCTTGTCTCCCCCCTCTCCCGATTCAATCCGTGTCGATATCGCATTGCTTGACCGAGTAATGAATTTGGTGGGTGAGTTGGTGTTAACTCGCAACCAAGTATTGCAGTTTGCCGCTTTGTTTGAAGATGCAAAATTTGCAGCGATTAGTCAACAGCTAAATTTGATTTCATCGGAGTTGCAATTTGGGGTGATGAAAACCCGAATGCAATCGATAAATACAATTTTCCAAAAGTTACCGCGTGTAGTGCGCGATATAGCTTCTTCTTGTGGTAAACAAGTACAAATGAAAATTACAGGTGCAGAAACTGAACTCGACCGCAGTATTATTGAGGCAATCAAAGACCCTATAGTGCATTTAGTCCGCAACTGCATCGACCACGGGATAGAGACAACGGAGGTGCGAAAATCTGACGGTAAACCAGCGGAAGGAAAATTGCATTTGCGAGCATTTCACGAAGGTGGTAAAGTCAATATTGAAATTGGCGACGACGGTAAAGGAATCGATTGCGATCGCATTAAGCAAAAAGCTGTGGAAATTGGTTTAATTAGTTTGAGGCAAGCTGAAAATATTAGTCAAAACGAAGTACTGAACTTGATTTTTGCACCCGGTTTATCGACATCAACCCAAGTTACGAACCTTTCCGGACGCGGTTTTGGGATGGATGTAGTCAAAACTAACATCGAACGAGTAAATGGTACAATTCAAATTTACAGTCAACCTGGGTCGGGTACAGTATTCAAAATTAGGATTCCCCTGACACTAGCGATTGTTCCAGCTTTGATTATTGAAAGTGGAAAGCAGTGCTTTACTATTCCTCAAGCGAGTATTCAAGAACTTGTGCGACTTGAAGATGAGGCAATTCGCAGCATTGAAATACTCTATGATATTCCTATATTGAGGTTGCGGGGGAATATCTTGCCGTTAGTGTATCTCAATCAAGTTTTAAAATTGCAGGAAACAACCTACAGCGAAACTATATATATAGTTGTTATCAAAGTCGAAGATTATGACTTTGGTTTAATTGTAGACGGAATCGAAGACACCCAAGATATCGTCGTCAAACCGTTGGGACAGCAATTAAAAGATATTACAGTATTTGCTGGTGCAACGATTCTCGGTAATGGTAAAGTTGCTTTGATTATTGATACTCCAGCACTTGCACTTCTTTCAGGTGTCACACCCCAAATTCAACAGCGTTTATCCAATTCGATTACACCCGTAAATGCGTTAGCAAATGAGCGTCAAATGATACTTCTATTTCAGGGAGTGCAAAATAGCCGTATGGGTATCGACATTTCCCAAGCAAATCATCTTGAAGAATTTCCGCGTATAGCAATTGAAACAGTAGGGAATCAACAAGTAATTCAATATCGCGGTGAAGTCCTTTCTCTAATTGATTTAAAGTTCGTATTTCCTAGCACTTCGCAACCACAAGCATCCGCTGAGACTATTCAGGTAATAGTAGTTACCTTTCACAACCATAATTACGGACTCATAGTCAACCAAATTCTCGACATTGTAGAAGAACCTTTAAATATTTTAGGAACCCCTACCCGTCCCGGAATTAAACAACTCGCTGTCATCCAAAATCAAATTACCGAAATCCTCGACGTTGAAAATATAATCCGTATCGCTAATCCATATTTATTGCAGGGAGTAGGGAGTAGGGAGTGAACGGAGTGGAGGGAGTGCAGAGAATATTCTTCCCTAACGTTCCTCTACCTCCCCATCTCCCTATCTCCCCATCTTCCCCTACTCACTACTCCCTACTCCCTACTCCCCCGAAAATGCAACTTTGTACTTTTTTCCTCAATCAAATTTATTTCGGTATCGATGTGATGCAGATTCAAGAGGTTATTCGCTATCAAAAAACGACTCCCGTACCGCTTGCAGCAGAAGATATTCGGGGGTTGATTAATCTACGCGGACAAATTATTACTGTCATTGAACTTAAACGTCGATTGAAAATGAATGAATCAACAACTAATGAAGAAACAAGTTTCAATATTGTATTACAAACTCGCTCTCAAACTGTAAGTTTATTAGTAGATGAAATGGGAGATGTTGTCGAAGTTGCCGATCGAAACCTGGAATCGATACCTGCAAGTTTAAAAGGCAAAATTAGCCAAATGTTACAAGGTGCTTACAAATTTCCAGATAATTTTTTGCTGGTTTTAGATGCAGAAAAAGTTTTAGAGTCCGAAGGGTAAAAATAGATGAGATAGGTAACTTGGTTTTTCGGTTAGGTAATATAGTCATGAATAATGTACTATAGTTTTATTTGATTTATAAAAATAATTTTTAAGGACTAACCACAGAGACGCGGAGTACACAGAGGAAGAGAGATTTTACAAGTAATTTAGGATTATTCTATTTAAGAGGATGTTTGATAGAAAACTGGTTACTCTGTACCACGATGGTTTTATTTTTTCCTGATGAATATTCTTTAAGAATGGTACTGTATAATACATATTTAAAAAATAACTAATGTGATGGATAATCAAATTCAATCAAACGAAATTACTTCAACATCGCAAACCGAAGCGAAATTACAACCATTACTAGCTGCACTCAAAGCTGTAAAAAATGGCGACTTTACAATTCGTTTATCTGTTGATGAAAATGATGAATTGAGTGAAGTTGCCGAAGCTTTTAATCAATTGGTAATTTCTAATCAAAATTTTGCCCTCGAAGTGACGCGGATGGCACGGGAAGTTGGAACTGAAGGCAAACTCGATTCCCAAGCTGCGGTCGAAGATAGTAATGGAGCGTGGAAAGAATTAATCGAAAATGTCAACCGTATGGGAAGCACGCTTAGTGGACAAATTCGTAACATTGCAGAAATTGCGACTGCGATCGCGCAAGGTGATTTAACCCAAAAAATTACAGTCGAAGCTCAAGGCGAATTAGAGGTATTCAAAAATACTATTAATAATATGGTTGACCGTCTCAACCTTTTCGCCTCGGAAGTAACTCGAATTGCCCGTGAAATTGGTACAGATGGTAATTTAGGTGCTGGTGCTGTCGTTGAAAACGCTGCTGGAACTTGGAAAGAACTGATTGATAATATCAACGACATGTCGGCAAATATCACCGACCAGTTCCGAAGTATTGCGGAAATTATGCTTGTGGTATCGCAGGGTAACTTATCGAAGCAAATCGAAGCGGAAAATATTGGCGAATTCAAAGCGCTTACAAGCAACGTTAACACGATGATAGCTAACCTACAAACTTCGATACAGCAAATTACCGAAATCGCTACTACTGTTGCTTCCGCATCCGAAGAATTTAGCATCGTTAGCAAAGAGATGACGACAAATGCTAACCAAACCGCTGAACAAGCCACCGCAGCTTCTGCTTCTGCGGAACAAGTTAGCCAAAATGCGACTACAGTGGCTACAGCCGTCGAAGAAATGAATGCCAGCATCCGCGAGATTTCTAAAAATGCTGCTAGGGGTGCTGAAGTTGCAACATCAGCCGTTCAAACTGCCGATAATACGAATATTACAATTAATAAACTCGGTCAAAGCAGTATCGAAATTGGCAAAGTTATCAAAGTAATTACCTCAATTGCCCAACAAACCAACTTACTCGCACTTAACGCTACTATCGAAGCTGCACGCGCTGGCGATGCCGGTCGAGGCTTTGCTGTTGTCGCTAGCGAGGTAAAAGAATTAGCTAGGGAAACTGCCAAGGCTACTGAAGATATTAGCCAGCGCATTGAAGCAATTCAAAGCGATACTAAAGGAGCAATCGATGCGATCGCAGAAATTACAAACATTATTAATCAAATCAACGACATCCAAAATACCATCGCTAGTGCAGTCGAAGAACAAACCGCAACCACCAACGAGATTAGTCGTAATGTCTCTGAAGCAGCCAAAGGCAGTACAGACATTGCGAAAAACATTAGTATTGTTGCCGTTAACGCTCAAAATACAACCATAGGAGCAAGTAACACATTCCAAGCCGCCGACGAACTATCGCGCATGGCTGTAAAATTACAAAAAGTCGTCAGCAATTTTAAATATTAAGAAACCTATAAAGAATGAAAATTCGCGTCCTAATTGTGGATGATGCAGTTCTTGTCCGCAGTCGAGTCTTTAAAGTACTATCCACAGTTCCTGAAATCGAAGTCGCTGGTGTCGCGGCAAATGGACGCATTGCCCTTTTAAAAATTCCTCAAGTTAATCCAGATGTAATTATTTTGGATGTGGAAATGCCCGATATGAATGGCTTGGAAACTTTAGCCGTTATCAGGCAAAGGTATCCGAAGTTACCTGTAATTATGTTTAGTACCTTTACAGTTGCAGGTGCTACAGCGACTTTAGAGGCTTTAGCACTAGGTGCGAACGACTACGCAACCAAGCCTAGTAACTTGGGTAGCATCGAATCCGCAAATCAACACATCTTGACTGACTTAGTACCCAAGATTAAGTTATTTGGGGTAGTGGGAGGAGTGGGGGGAGTTGAGGAAGTGGAGATAAAAAAAACATATTCATATTCTTCCCCCTCTTCCCCC
>CAXTCQ010000162.1:0-18370 GCA_964242965.1 uncultured Calothrix sp.
CGGAAGTGAGAGAACGATTGATTTAATTTTAACTGATTCCTTAACAGCGATCGCTCTTTCATGCACAAAGACAGAAAGTGGCTTGTCGTTAGACATTGCACTGTAGGTAGTGACAAATATGACAATGGGAACGCGCACGCATATAGCTTGAACCCTATATTATCAACATAACATCAGTATTATTAATCTTGATGATGTCCTTATTAAATGCGATCGCACCTGTGATGCTCCCGTGCGATCGCATATAGGTCTAACCCTACATCATCAAAACAACATCAGTATTATTCGTCTTAATGATGTCCTTATTAATTGCGATCGCACTCATTTTAAGGATTAACTATAACCTTAAATTTTGCTGACTCTGACGAGTAAATTTGGTTTTCAAGTTTGTATGTAACTACAGCTTTAATTTCTGAAAAACCTTTGAAACCTGTATGATTTGTTAGATGAAAACCTTGCTCTAAAATTTGTAACCCTCCCAAATTTATGGGTTTTACAACTTGTGAAAATATAATTTTGTTAGTTTTAGCTTCTCTAATCTCAATTGTTTTAATAGCTGCGATTGCTTTATTATCGCCTAAATTTTCAATTCGCAATCTAATCACTGCATGTCCTTTCGGGTAGTTTGTGGATGCTCCAGGTGGTGTCCTTTTATCTTCATAAGCTTCGAGTAAGCTGACATTTAATTTGTAAGGCATTTTATTGGTTTGCATTGCTTTTGATATAACTACATCAGAAAAAGAATTAACTGTTGAGGTGAGTGGTATTATTTGCCCGCTATTGATAGCTACAGATGTAGTTGTTAATAGTAAAAAAAGCGTTTTCATAAAATAAGATAATTATCTACTGGTAGATAATTAGACTAAGTCCTATTCCGTAAAGTTCCATCGGAATAGGCTTTGTTTGCAATTACTCTCGCTTAGGAAAGTAGTTAGACAATACTAACTCCATAGTTCATATTCCAACGAAATTCATCAAAGGATAAATCAATAAATCCATCATTACTACCATTAACTACTCTTAATGCCAAAAAAATGACCAGGATAAGTTACCCCAGTCAGTTTTAAATTTATATCAAAGGGCAAAGACGCACCCAGTATCTAAAAAAGCTATTGGTTCATGTTATTACAGCTATTTTCAGCTAATTGAACCACAGATAGTCGTAGGGGCACGGCACTGCCGTGCCCCTACATGTGGTCTATTTACCCGAAAACTGCTGTAATTTTCACAAGTCGAGAGGGTCAGAATCCGGGTTTCTCCAAGAAACCCAGATTCTAAGGCTCACGAATTGTTGCTTATTAATGACATAAACCACTAATTATTGGGTTTATTCGGATTACTCGGATTATTACCTGGGATAAAGCGAATCAAATCTTGGTAGGGTGAGAGTAATATCTGTCCGTAACGGTCTAAGATACCTTCTGGAGATGAAGGGTCTTTAGCTGCCATACTGGTGAAGTCATTTTGGTTTTGACTCCAGTATTCAGACATTGCAGAATTCACGAGCATGTCGCGACTAAGAAGCTTGGTATTACCAGCATATTTGTAAGATAGATTGCGATCGCTATTCCATGAGGCATTACCATCCAAGTCAAAAATTACATCCTTGCTCGTAGTTATAGTATTCCCAATTAAAGTGAGATTGTTTTGGTAGCTGCCAAGTCCAGCAAAATTTTGAGAATTTCTATTGCTTTCATCGATTTTATTTAAGAATGGAAAATTGCTCCCTGAGTTCAACCCTGGAAAGATATCACCGAAGTCAAAACCGGGATTAGGGTTCGGGGTGCTACCTTCTTCGGAATTACTTGATGTGTCTGCTAAAATTTGCCGAACTTGCGAATCGCTCAGATTTGGGTTAGCACTGAGCATCAAAGCGACAACTCCAGCAACGTGCGGTGCTGCCATCGAAGTTCCGCTATAGTTTTCATAACTATTATTGGGAACCGTCGAGTAAATGCTAACTCCGGGTGCGGTGACGTAGGTGAGTTCATCGGTTCCAGCACGGTTAGAAAAGCTTGCTAAACTTTTATCTTTATCGACTGCACCAACGGCAACTCCGGTATTTTGGGCATAACGTGCGGGATATATTGGTGCCCAACCGCTGTCATTACCTGCTGCCATGACAACAATAACGTTTTTACTGCTGGCATATTGGAGCGCGTCTTGCATTGATTTATTCTCACTACCACCCCCCAAACTCATATTAATGACGTTTGCTCCGTGGTCTACTGCGTAGTAAATTCCTTTGGTAATCGTCTCATATGAACCCGAACCCGTATCATCGAGAACTTTGACAGGCATTATCTTTGAGTTGTAAGCAACTCCGGTTACACCATAGCTATTTTTTTCACCTGCGATGCTTCCAGAGACATGGGTTCCGTGTCCGGCTCGATCCATCACGTCATTATTGTTGTCTACAAAGTTCCAACCGCGAATATCGTCAGCATAACCATCATTCGCATCATCGTTAGGATTAGTCCAGATATTATCTTTGAGGTCTTCGTGGTTGAAATCAACACCTGAATCTAAGACTGCAACAACTACACCCTGACCTGTGTATCCTTTAGCCCATGATTCTGGTGCTTTCACCATATCTGCACCCCAATCATTACCACCAACGTCGGCAACATCCGCAAACGTGTTTTGACCTGATGATTTTGCAACTGCTGCGGCTGCATTTACTAACCCATAGCCATTTGTGGAATTGTATTGTTGGGTGCTAATGCTGCTGTCAGTATAATTATGCGAGTGAGATACGTGTCTCCTCAAACTATAAATATCGTTGGAGTTGAAGGAATCGACTGAAGTAGTGGGAGTAACGTTTAATCCTTGTTTGGAAAAAATATCGTTACTCGTATAATCGCTGGGCATGAGTAATTATCCTCAAAAACTGCTTTTTGTGGCGACAGCAACTATTTAAGAGTTGTCAAAAAATTTGTAAAATACTTTTATCTATTAATAAAAGTTACTGTGAAATTCAAGTGAAGATTGCATTCACTTTTACAAAATGCTTCTAGCAAATTAATTTATATGAAAATAATTAAATTTATAAAAAGCATCAAGTTATTAACTTTATATTAGGTAACAGGTAAGTAACTAGTGGTTCATGCCATTCGTTTTGATTGGTTGCTAAATCCCCGACTTCGCAGGAGTTGTCGGGGATTTGGACCTCACGAGAGGGTCAAAATTAATGACATGAACCACTAGTAGTTGATGCCACGCAAGTACTTTTACTCTGGTTCATCCTGCACGCAATCTGCAAGCAATTCATCTAAACTATCGGGAAATGTCCCTCGCGTTACCATTTTCGTAAACACCTCATAACAATCATTCTTCGCACCCTCTTTACGGGGAAACCCCAACCACAAAATCACAATAACCTTTAATGGAGTATCAAAAGCCCGAAAAAATAGCCGATACCTTTCCGGCAAACCCATTTTTTTCACTCGTCCGTAACGTTTTAAAGCACCCGTCAAAGCGAAGTGGTTTGCTAAAGGATCGGAGGGGATTTTAGTTTCAATTGCAGCAGTAATTGCTGCAAATAACTTTACGGTTGCATGGGTTTTAAACTCAGCTTCTGGTAACTTCTCGCGCAAGTCAGAAACACGGTCGATTAATTCTTGATACTGAACGCCAAATAGTTGTGGATGAAAATAAATTTCCCAACCATTAGTAACAAATTTAGCCATTTTCTAGCGGTTCGTCTTCTAATTCCACACCTTCAATCAATTTATGAGCAGCTTCTGACATCTCGGTTGTATAAGGTTGCAGCGTATTATTTTTCAATGCTTCTGTCATCGCAAAATCGAGAAACAGCCGCATCATCAGCGAGTCTTCTGCATCATTATCGTCCGAAGGAGGAACAATCCGCACAATTGCCGTATCTTTTGACAATACCTCTATCCAACCATCTGCGTTGGCAAACTGGGGATGCTCGCGGTAAAACTCCGCAGGTAGCCGAAACCCTGCACTGTTACCAATTTTGGTACTACGTATGTTGTAGGAATTGCTCATTTGGGGCGTATATACGTAATGTACTTACATGATATAACAATTAATTGTAAGTTGTGAAAATTAGTGGGAATAAGTGAGAGACGCGAAAGAAAGCGTCTCTACATCTCCTAACCCCTAACTTACGTATAGATTTTTGTAGCATCCCAATAGCTAAAGTTTGATTTTATTTCATTCCATGTCAGTTCTAATATTCTAGGTTTGGATGACGAAGTACTGGTTTCCCAGGGGTTAAAGAGGGTAAATTTTTGATTGCCAGAATTATAAGCTACTAATGCGTAGGCATGACCTGCAACAATATTTGAATTAGTTGGAGATGATTTTGTTCCTAAACCAATCCATTCACTCGAATTAATCGCATTCACAATTGAATCGAAGTTGAGTAGATTACCCAATGATGTTTTGTGTCCGGTGATGTGGGTAAGTGCATCGCTAACATAACCACCGTTATTAATACCAGAGTAGGAATTGGTGTTATTTTGATAAATCCACCCGGATTGATTGAGTTGTGCGTAGGCTTTTTCTGCAAGTGCAACCCATAATTCATTGCTAGGGTTATTGTACAAACTGCCTTTGCTTGCGTATACGAAAGACCCTGATGAATTGGTCGGTACATATCTATCTACAGTTACGTAGTCAGCAGTTTGATTTTGATAGAAACGAACGGTAAAAGTATTATCACCGTTATCAACGAACATCTTTTCGATGGTACTGGGGGAGTGAATTGCAGTTGCAGCTAGACCAACCATCAAAAAGCAGTCGTTAATCTGACCTTGTTTGATGTCTTGATAACTGACACCATTCTCAAACAGCGAACCGGATGCGTACTGATATTGGTAAGGAGTGATTGGGCGATCGCGTCCTAAAAACCATTTATCTATCAAGCTTTCCATCTGGGTACTGCTACTACCACCTGCTAAATTCCCTAGTGAATTTCCTTGATATTGTTGGTTTGCATAGTCCCCGTTCACTACTTTGTTTGCCAACACCCGCACATAGTCGGGTATTCCCAATACAGAAGCGTTACCGACTAACGTTTTCAAATCTGCGAATTCAGCTGTATCAACAACACCACCATCTGCGGAACCGCGCAGAATTGCGATCGCTTCATTGCGGTCAATCGCTTTGTCAGCAAAACTAGACTCTGCGAGAGCGCGTATTCCTGTATCTTGAATATTCGTGTCAAACCAATTACCGACTGAGGTTGCTACCGAATAGCTATTCAGCTTCAGATTGTAATTGCTACTCCCACGACCAACTTTATAAACCTCGATATAGTAGTTGCCAGCATTTAGAGTCGTAGTAATCGATTCATCGTGCTTGCGACGATTGTAAGAACCAGCAACAACCGAACCATTGCTGTCTAAAATTCGTACATTGAGATTTGCAGAGAAGCCATCGACTGCGACTTGAAAGCTACTACGATTACTAAGATTAAGACTGTAATAATCACCAGTATTTGTCCAGCCGATCGAGCCTGCTAACGGCTGTACATCATTGATATTTAAGTCTTTCTTTATACTAATATTATTAACTGGCATAGCAACCTTTGCGTCATTCATGAACGTGGAACCAGGTACGATGCACCCCCTGCAACTCCCTCTAAAGTAAGAGTTAATGGTCAGCCATTAGAATGAAATCAATCTTTGAACTTCTATACTGCTGTTTATTACTTCAAAACAGCTATGCCAAATATACGTAATTTTCTTTACTCAGAGAATAAGTATTTGTCTATATGCAAAACTATTATTACTAAATATTAATACCAATGAATAAGTATTAATAAATACTTGTTTATTCAGTGACTACATGTAGTGAATTTGGAAATAAGACCCTAGCTTTTTCAAAGATATAGAAACGCGAATGGGGGTTAAGACCAATTCATACGCAAGATCGTGATACATACGACTATTCGGGAAAGCTTCGCTAACGCTCTACGGAGCCTGCCCTCGTTGGCGTAGCCTTCCCGTAGGGTACGAAGTGAAGGGTTACACTCGCTGCGGACATAGTTATAAATGTTTGCGCTGACTTGCGCTTGAAGAAGTCGAGAATCTAAATATAGGAATCCGGTTTGATTTTTGAAGCGCGTAGCCTGCGCTCCAAAAATATGCAGGGGTAATCCTATATATTACGTAAGTAAAAATGCAGATATAAAAAGTTCAATACTAAAATTACGATCGTTTATCTCAATTTCTGCATGAAAAAATTGGCAATTGGCGATCCGAATTTCTACCAATTGCCACTAATTTTTTACAAATAACCAAAGAAAAATATTTACAAAGCTACGCAAAAATTATTAACTATGACCGCGACCTAATGCCAAAGCTCGACGCACTGCTGCATCTGCATTGATAAAACCATTACCGTAAAACCTGTCATAACCGGATGTTCCCAAATCGTAGGCGGTTTCTGACAAAATAGCTTTAACTTGTCCTGCGGTCAAATTAGTATTTGCACCCCATACCAGTGAAGCAATACCGGAAACAATTGCAGTTGAAGCCGAAGTACCGTTAAATTTATCGTTGTATGCAAAATCGAACGAACCGGAGGTATTGCGATTTGCAGTTTCTGCGATAAATTCACTCGGTGCCATCAACGTTAACGGTCTAATATTCGCAGCTACATTCGCATCGGTAGTATGGTTAACACCCCACCAACCTTCATAAGAAATGCGGTCTCCTGGTATTCTGGCATTGCCGTAATAATCGCTGCGTCCGTGAACGGAACCGACAGACATGACGCTGCTATAAGTTTGTGCTAGCGAACCGGGATTGGAAATTGTACTGGTATTATCGTTTCCAGCTGCAATTACAAATAGTACTTTATCTTGGTTGTTGGCAATAAGTTGCCCAAATGCATCAGAATAACCACCAGACAAACTATAGTTAATAACTAAGCGCTGACCGTTGCTAGTTGCTCGGTCAATAAATGCTTGTGTGGTAGTTGCCAAATCTAAATCACCACTGTCACCACCCAAAACATCGATATGGTAAACTTCTGAGTTCCAATTAATACCAGCGATACCAACTCCGTTATTTCCGGCAGCCGCGATAGTGCTTTGTACCTGGGTGCCGTGAGAAATAGTCGTAGACTCATCTAAATAATTATTCCCTGAAAAAATTGTCGGTCTCAGGTCTGGGTTAATGCTACCGCTACTGTTGGTTCCCAAACCCGAATCTCCGATACCGATGAGTACACCTTGCGAACCTGTGGTAAAACGCCAAGCATTATGAACATTTGCCATCTGCAAGTCCCACTGTTGGCTAAACATTGGGTCGTTAGGTACTACCGATAAATCATAGGTTGTATCGCTAAATTGAATTTGTTCGATACCTTCAAACAATATTTGATTCCCGTTAGCGAGTGTAATGGCATCAAAAACGCGGTTGCCGTTACCTGGGTTGTCTACAACACCTCCAGTTGTAGCTGTTGCTCGATTAAAGGTAACTTGCGTTGAAGCAATACCAGCAGTTATTAAGTCGAGTACGTCGCGCTGACCGCTACCAAAATCGACGTTGCCATTTCCTGAGAAAAATGTTGTTTGGCTGGTTCCAGTATAGGTAAAGCGGTCTGCACCCAATGTTCCATTTATCGAACTCCTAGTAGGAGTACTCTGGGCAGCAGTAGCAGAAACACTACTTCCACTGCTTGGAGACGTTGGTATGAGACTAGTTAGGTTATTACTATATGGTGTTGCCGATACAGATAAGTTATAGGCTGATACAGCGTCGCCATAGGCATAAACTCGAATGTAGTAAGTGCCGGTTTCGAGAGTAGCGTCGATCGATTCTGGATTTTGATTATATAGACGCGAAGACGCGATCGCATCTCCCGCTTCTACTACACCATTTCCATTCGCATCTTTAATCAATTGAACATCTAAATCTTGCTGCAAACCATTTAACGCTAAGTTAAAACTGCTACGTCCCTGTAAACTGAATCGATAGTAATCATTTTGCTGTGAAGTAGTTATGCTATCCGTAAATACACTAGATTGACTAGAAATATTTATATTTAAGGCTGTACTCAGAGAACCACCAGGAACGTTGGCAGGCATATTTTTAGTTTTTAGCAGACGGTATATGTACTATCAAAATCGATATTCTCCTGTTTCGCAGGTAAAATAAACTCTAAGTAATTAAATTAACAGAAAATATACAAAAATTTTACTTAGTCTTCACGTAACATTTAATTGTGGTCGTAGTATTTCGGAGAAAATAAAAATTAATAGTATAAAAAATAACAATTATTTAGCACTAAAGGGTAAAATAAAATTGTCAGATTAGCATTTACTAATCGAGTAAATTGTTTACGCTCAACTGCGTTGCATTAGAAATAACACTCAAGCACCTGAGATACACCTCCTGTACGCATGAATTGCTTTTAATCGTTAGACTAAAATAATAGCGCGATGCTCATAAGCGGTCTACCACCGATGTCATAACCTAATGTCAGCTTCAAGAATGATGTGTTATTAAGTCATAAATGCTAGTAAGGTTGAGAAAAGGCACAAGTTTAGATTCGAGGAATTAACAAAATTTCCGCAATTCCAAAAATCCGAACTTGTGATATTTACGAACTTATAAAATTCTTGAGATGCTTTCTCTAATTAACGATTTAAATCCTTGGGTTGTAGCTACCGCATTGAATACAGTTCTATTAAGTGTCGTCTGGATAGCACCGAAAAAACTGCTCACCCCAGCTGGCTGTTTTCATGCTTGGTTATTAGGGGTCTTAATTTGGGGAACATTGGGTTGGCAGGGTTATCTCGCGGTCACATTTTACTTCCTTGTCGGTTCGTTTGTTACCCGAATTGGCATGGCACAGAAGGAAGCTGAAGGGATTGCCGAAAAACGTTCGGGTGCAAGGGGACCCGAAAACGTTTGGGGTTCAGCGCTGACAGGGGCATTATGTGCCATCGGTATCGGAATTATCTCGCAAGGCATTGTCCCTACCTACCCAACTCCACTTCCTACTGCCTACTCCCTGCTTTTACTCGGCTACGTTGCTAGTTTCAGCACCAAACTTTCAGATACATGTGCGAGTGAGGTCGGAAAAGCTTACGGTCAAAGGACTTTTTTGATTACCACACTTCAACCTGTTCCCCGTGGAACTGAAGGTGCAGTTAGTTTGGAGGGAACGATAGCTGGGTTAGTTGCTTCTGCTTTACAAGCAATTGTTGGCTATTTACTAGGTTTAATCGATGTTTGGGGAATAGCTTGGTGTATTCTAGCTGCATTTATAGCTACTAATATTGAAAGTGTGATTGGGGCAACGCTGCAATCGAAGTATGGTTGGCTGACTAATGAATTAGTCAATATACTAAATACTTTGATTGGAGCTATTGCTGCGATGTTGTTTGCTTGGTTATTCGTAAAGGTGTAGGACAATGTAGCATGTGTAAGTACGATTGAGAAAATAAAAATCAATATTCAATGCTTATTTTTGATTCTTTATTTGTATATGAAGCTGATGATAGTTCTGATAGTTAGTTAAGGTGCGATACTTTATTCGTAAGGATAATCAGCTAAAAGCTTATTCTTGCGTGAAGGTTGCTGATTCCGATGTCAAAGCTTAGGATTGCTATAGCCGTGCTAAATCGCGCAAAGTGTTCAGGGGGAACTCTTACAAACATAGTATAATTTAGGGCGTATTTATTTATACGTATATATTTCATGGAATCTCTATCATTTCTGACTGTAAACGACCAATCAATTTCGGTTGCTCAAGCAGTCAAGTATCTGCAAGCTTCGGGTAAATTGGGACAATATATCGGTGATATTCTTCGTCAATATGTAGTTGAGGAAGAAATCGAAAGCCGTGAAGATGTTGTCATTAGTTCGGCACTAACCGAACAAGCAATTATTGATTTTCGTTTAAAAAACCAGCTGACAGACCCACAACGTTTTAACGACTGGTTAAAAAGTACTGGCAGCAGCTACGATGTATTTCATTCGTCGGTGGCGTTTGGGTTTAAACTCGAAAAACTTAAAGCTGTTATTAGCGAGCCGAAACTCCAAGAATATTATATCGAGCGCAAACTTTTCTTAGACCGGGTAGTTTTGTCTAGAATTATTGTTGATAACCGCGAACTAGCTGAGGAACTGCAAGCGCAAATCGAAGAAGGGGGAAGTTTTGAACAAATTGCCCGCGAATATTCCCTATCCGATGACCGGGTTGTGAATGGCATGATGGGACCAGTCAGTAGGGGTACATTACCAGATATACTGAGGGCCGCTGTAGATGTAGCCGAACTAGGTACATTAATTGGACCCGTGGAATTAGACGGACGCTTCGGTTTGTTCCGTCTCGAACAAATCCTCACAGCATCCCTCGATGATACTCAATTAAAGCAAGCACTACAGAACGAGTTGTTTGAGAAATGGCTAGCAGAGAAGATTCAAAGACTTACAGTCAAGCTACAAGTGGGTTAACGACCGTTGATGAGAACTTACAACAACGGGTGCTTCAGTCTCTGCCTTGGAATGAACCACCATTTTGCTGGTTAAGTGACGCACACCAAGCTCTATTACAGAATAGCGCTCAAGTGGTTCGCTATGGGCTTGGGGAAAAGATTTGGTCGAAAAATGCACGCGGTTCGCATTATTTTATTACTGCGGGCAAAGTTCGATTGCGCGAAGAAGATACTAGTAAACCCTTGGCAACCCTAGATGTTGGGGACTGGTTTGGTGAGTTACTGCTATGTTCGGTTGACTGTAAGGCTGTAGCTGCTAGTAAAGAAGTAATAGTGGTTGGCTGGGATGCTACTATATGGACGCAAGTCTCAACACCCGAAATTCAAGCTTTCTGGGAAGGTTCGGTTGACGATACACCTAGTAGCAAGGGTTCTATCACTGAAATCAAGCCGTTGTCACGTATCGAATTAGAGCGATCGCAAGCAATAATAGAAGACAACGAAGAACTTGCTGACATCAATAGCGAACCGCGTCCCTCGGATTTATCGACCGCAGCATCTTTATCATCTCAAAAACCGCAATTTCAGCGCGAGTTACTGGCAACAGCAATTCCCCAAAGCACTTCCACTTATCCATTTGTCAGCGGTTACAATACTGGTGCAGCTTGTTTGACAATGGTCGCGCAGCATTTGGAAAACCCCGTCCAACTCGAATGGGTACAGCGGCAACTTCGCGGTCAGCGTCCCAAAAATCTCACAGAAGCGTCGGAAAAGTTGGGGTTTATACTGCGACGGTTGCAGGTAACATGGGCTGAATTGCGCCAAATTACCTTTCCGGCAGTATTGCGGTGGCAAGGAAAGGGAAGAGAAGCTAATTGGGTTGTTGCCTATGGGATGAAAGGCTCAAACTTAATTATTGCCGACCCTCTCAACTCCGATGGTAGATGCGAAAGTATACCACAACGGATGGTCGAGGAGTCCTGGGATGGGCAACTTTGGCAAGCTGAACCTGTCAACAAACAAGAAAAATTCAACCTCAGTTGGTTCTTACCTGCGGTATGGCGGTATAAAGGTTTACTTGTAGAAGTTTTAATTGCCTCATTTACCTTGCAACTTTTGGGGTTAACAACACCGTTAATTACCCAAGTTGTGATTGATAAAGTCATGGTGCAAGAGAGTTTGCCCACTCTCGATGTCATGGCGATCGCGCTCTTATCGGTAGCCTCGTTTGAAGCGATACTCGGTATTTTGCGGCTGTTTATTTTCACCCATACCGCCCGCCGTCTCGATTTGAGCTTGTCAGCGCAGCTATTTCGCCACTTAATGCGATTGCCATTGGCATACTTTGAGTCGCGTCGGGTTGGAGATACGGTAGCGCGGGTTCAGGAACTCGAACAAATTCGGCAGTTTCTCACGGGTACAGCATTAACTGTCATCTTAGACAGTATTTTTGCTGTTGTGTATCTGGCGTTAATGTTTTATTACAGCGTCCCCCTTACCTTTGCCGGGTTGGCAGTGCTGCCATTATTCGCCATCCTGACGCTTGTTGCAACACCGATTCTCCGCAACTGGCTGAATGAAACCTTTAACCGCAGTGCCGACAGTCAATCTTTCTTAGTTGAAACCGTCACGGGTATCCATTCAGTTAAGGCACATGCAGCCGAAGCAGTAGCTAGAGACAGATGGGAAGGACTATTTGCCCGCTTTATTCGTACCGGGTTCAAAGCCTCAACGACTTCAAACATTAGCAGTAACATCGGTGACTTCCTTACCAACTTTTCTAGCTTGCTAATTCTCTGGTTTGGTGCAAAATTAGTCATCGAGCAAAAGCTGACCATCGGTCAACTTGTAGCGTTTCAGATGCTCTCCGGGCGCGTTACCGGGCCGCTGTTACGTCTCGTCCAACTTTGGCAAAATTTGCAACAAGTTCTACTATCAGTAGACCGGATTGGTGATATCCTCAACGTCTCTCCTGAAGCCGAACCCGGCACGGGGCTGGTATTACCGCCACTCTCCGGACAAGTATCATTTGATAAGGTATTTTTCCGCTATAACCCCGATAACGAACCCGTATTGCGCGGTATCTCCTTCGATGTCGAACCTGGGCAATTCGTCGGGATTGTTGGACGGTCGGGGTCGGGTAAAAGTACGCTGT
The DNA here is from genome assembly GCA_964242965.1 of uncultured Calothrix sp. Taxonomy (GTDB): domain Bacteria; phylum Cyanobacteriota; class Cyanobacteriia; order Cyanobacteriales; family Nostocaceae; genus JANNFJ01. The sequence goes on from CAXTCQ010000162.1 coordinate 12,582, forward strand.
CGAAGTTGCTGCAACGGCTGTATACCATTGAGGGTGGACGCATCCTCATTGACGGCTTTGATATCAAAAGTGTCGATTTAGCCTCATTGCGGCAACAAATCGCAGTAGTTCTCCAAGAAGACTTTTTGTTTAATGCCTCTATCTTGGAAAACATTTCTCTAGGCAATCCCGATATTAGCGCCGAAGAAGTCGTCGAAGCTGCGCGTATGGCTGTCGCGCACGACTTTATTAGTCAGTTACCCCACGGTTACGAAACCAATGCGGGTGAACGCGGTACGGCATTATCGGGGGGACAGCGACAGCGGATTGCCTTAGCGCGGTTATTCTTGTCGAAAGCACCTTTGCTCATCCTCGACGAAGCCACAAGTGCGCTGGATGCAGAAACCGAACAACAGGTACTGCAAAACTTGCAGAAATGTACTAAAGGGCGCACGGTGTTTATTATTGCCCACCGCTTCGCACCTCTCAAACGTGCCGACCAAATTTTAGTAATGGAACGCGGTGTAATTGCCGAAAGGGGTACGCACGAAGGTTTGTTACGCGATAAGGGTTTGTATTGGTCGTTGTATCAGCGCCAGCAAGCAAACGTATAGAAGTAAAAAGTTGTTAGCTAGTGTTCTACCACATAGAATATGAGGGTTGAACGAACTTGAAATTTCTTTCTTTGTGCCCTTTGTGTTCTTTGTGGTTCATTTTCTTAGCTCTCAAAATTAATGTGGTGGACTATTAGTAGCCTGTTTCATTAATTTAGCCCAGTCGTGAGGTTTAGATCCCCGACTTCTTAAAGGATGCCGCTGGCGAATCAGGGGTGACACCCCTCAACATCGGTCACATATAGCCTTCTCGAATGCCCAAAAGCCCGCCCTACCATAGAATGGTAGGGCTAATCGGAACAAAGCCTGCTGAAAGCAGGCTTCGTTTCGATTAGCCCTAGGCTTCAAGCCTGGGGCGGTTTTGTCGGCAACGAGGGGTCTTACCCTCCATTCGCCAATGGCATCCTTAAAGAAGTCGGGGATCTGGTTCTCTCGAAAAGGTCAAAATTAATGACATGGACTATTAGATGTCAGCAGTTGATTAAACTGCTAGCCGGCATAGTGAGGTATCCATGAGCAGAGCAAATTACCAAGCAATGACTGTAGAAGAACTAAGGCAGTATATTTTAGAACATCGAAATGATGAAGATGCCGTTCATGAAATGGTGCTTCGCCTTCAATCTGAAGGGAAAACAGGTACTACAGAAGATTTTCTAGAATCAGTAAAGCAAAAGCTGCAAAGCGAACATTAATTTACTGTTAAAATAAGTACAAGTAATATGCGCTGTGTTCGTGGTTAGTACGGCGTTGTTTATTTTATAATAACAACCATTTCCACATGAATCCCACAATATTCCATCTTGCTTTCCCAATTACCGACATTGCCCAAGCCAAAGCATACTACATCGATGGATTGGGCTGCATTCCCGGTCGTGAAAATCGACACGCATTAATCCTTAATTTATACGGTCATCAATTAGTCGCACACACAACCAAAGAACCGCTAACACCCCAACGCGGTATCTATCCCAGGCACTTTGGGCTGATTTTCACTGTCGAAAATGACTGGGAAGAATTATTAAAAAAAGCACAAACCCGCCAATTGCTGTTTTATGAAGAGGCAAAAGACCGCTTCGTTGGAACTCCTCTCGAACACCGCGCTTTCTTTCTCGAAGACCCTTTTTATAACTTAATGGAGTTCAAATATTACCGTCACTCCGAAGCAATTTTTGGCAGTCCGGAGTATGCCCAAATCGGCGACCGAGGCTAATTAATTTATAAATATTTTTCACAGTTTAGACCTTGAGCGCTAAAGCGCAACTACGAGCAAACAAAACTAATTAATTTACAAATATTTTCTACACTTTACACTTCTACACCTTGAGATTTTACTGGTGCAGCTAATGCCTCAATGACTGTAGCAATAGTTCTTGTGTCCGTCAGTATCCAAGGATGGGTGAGTGCTGGAACTATCACCTCATTACCTACAGGAAGACGCGAACTACTTGGAGGCACAATCATCAAATCGTATGGTGTCCAAATCGATGTAAAATCAAGTCGCTGCAACATTAGCACATCGGAATTTAAATCTTCGAGAAACAAGCTGTCTGGACGCATTTGCAAGCAGCCGTAACGTTGCGAAGCATATGCCATGACGGTTCCATGATGTGGCGAAGCGATGGTGATAAACCGTTGCACGCGGTTGATTCCTCCCAATCGCTGCACGTAGTAACGGCTGATAATTCCCCCCATGCTAAAACCAACGATATCAAGCGGCTGTTCTAAGGGAAAGGTGTCATTGATGAAATTAGCAAGTTGCTGCGCGAGTTCATCTAACCCCGCATCACCATTATTTGGAATCAAATCCAGCGAATATACTGTTAAACCCTGTCGTCTAAGCGAAGTCACCATTTTTAAGAACACTGCCCCAGTATCGTTGATACCATGTACCAATACAACGGGATTTTGCTGTTTGGAGTTTTTCATCTTAATAATTAAAATATAGTCATGATGTACAAAATTTAACTCGACCTCGCAGCGAACTGCAAACTAGGTATGCCACTCTCCTGAATGGTTACTTTTTATAGTTAACATAAAAGCAAAAGCTTGTGGCTGCAAGAATACGCCATTATTAGTACTGGTTTTTCGCCATCTCAATTTGAATAACAGAATGTTTTTTGTAAATTTTTGTAAATATAATTCGGAAAAATTATGTCATTTGATACGCAAAATTTTAGTAAATGTTATGCGGTGTCACATATCTTATAGAACCAACTTTCTGGTATATTTTTGGTATTGACTTTTTTAAGTCACAGTGTCCTTTGCTCCCGGTTGAAACACCCCGGTTTGCCGGGATTACTGGATGACAGTAGCGCTTCGGCTCAACTATGAACCGCCTTGAGTGCGATCGCTCTTGAGTGGCTACGCCATAAGCACAGCTTGACGAATAATTGCATATTGCAACAGGTCAAGCATAACGATAGAAAATTAGGTCATTTGCCTAGTTTGATGACCTACTTTTTATTGAAAAAGGCAAAATTAATTAAATTCAATTTTGTCATTTGAGTGCGTGAATAAAGCTAAAATCGACACGCACTAATTAAGTATTCAAAAAGGTAAAATATTACCTTATCTTCAACAAATCTCAGTCAATTAGCCTCAGACACAAGGGAGAAATAGTCATGTTTGGGTTTATCAAAAATTTAGTAAAAAAGAGCGACAACAACTTTTTTTTAGAACTTAAGGAAGAGGTAGAAACTAAAATAGATGAAGCGAAAAATCAACTAAAGGAAGTAAAGGAAACAATAGACACAAAGGTAACAGAGGCAAAACAGCCTAATTCCAACGGTGCAAAACCTGCTTCAGCAAAACCCGTACCCGCAGCAGAAGCAGCACCAGTAAAACCCGCAGCAAAACCCGCAGCAACTCCAGATACAAATGGTAAGTCCAGAAAAGATGCTGCTGCTGCCAAAGCTGCTAAAATCGAAGCCCAAAAAGCTGCAAAAGAAGCCGAAGCTGCTTCTTCATCAGACCCTGCACAGTTAATAGCTAAAGCAACTGCGAAAAAGCAATCTGTAGAACCTGTAGAGAAAAACTTTGCGACTAAGTATCTGATGACTCCAAGCGGTAATGGTCGTCGTCGTCCCGGTGCGAATATGAATTCGTATTTAGAAATGGCACGTCAGGTTAAAACTCCTGAGAAGTAAAATGTTGATTGGGTTGCTGTTTTATTCTTCAACCTGAATATCGAGAATTACTTTCAATAAATATTTCGTAGGATAGGCTAAATAGCCTGTCCTATTTTATGTTAGGGGTGTAGGGCATTTTCATGCCTTTGTTGTTGAGATTTTAATTGTTAATTTTGCATAACATGTACTGCAACCAAAATTTAAAACGATGACCCCCGAAGAAAAGCAAGAAATCCTAGAAACTTATAAATGGATAAAGGTAAAACGTTATACACTTGATAAAACTAAATCGTTGGAAGAACGCTATCGAGATTTAGAAGCCCATCATTTGGAAGAAACAAATTTTTTAATCGATAAAATTCGTCAAATTGTGTCAGAAACAATATAATAATACTAAAAGTAATTGAGCTTTTTGCACAATTCAAATACACATAACAACATAACGAGAGTCTGAGTTAAATATGTTATTAAAATTATACCTATAGTAATTCGGTTTGATTTTTGTTGGCTTCGCCCAAACCTCGTGGCGAAGCCAAGGAATAGCGCTTTGTGCTTACAAAATTAAGTATTGTAGGCTGCGTTAGACGAAAGTCGTAACGCACCATTCTCAGGGGTTTGCTGCGTTACAAAGAGCTAACACATACCCTACTTTCAAAAATAAAATATAATTCCTATAGAAAAAATACAGTTATAAATGCAAAATTTCACGAAATTTTCACGAAATATTTATATAAGTTCTAGTATTTATCGGAATGATAATTTAAATTACTATTATTATGATATTTAAGATACCGATTGGTATTTAATTTGCAAATTGAAATTTTTGCGAATTCATCTCATTTTAATAGAGTTACGGTTGCAATTTACACACGATTATAAAAACATGGCAAATTCACCAAGATGGATGGAATCTCCCCAGCTACCAAGTTTGATTCCCGGACCTCGTGCTTGGGTAAATGCGATCGGACTTATTTTCCTCCTGCTGATTTGGCAGTATATATTAACTTCTTTGTACGAACATGTCGTTTTACTAATTAACTGGAGTCGTTTACCTGCGAAAGTTTGGTATGTAATGCTATTACTCGCATTATTATCCCCCATTGCAGTAGTGGCTTTTGCACATCATTGGTTGCATCGATTTTTAGATAACTTCTTCCCCGAAAGCAAACTACCCGACACGGAAACAGTACCCGGAACTTTTCCAGGTGTGATGAGTTGGTGGCAAGGATTATTCGGTTGGTTGGTGAAGACTATCTCTGCTGCGATCGCTTACACGACTTTAGCTTTATTCTTATCGTCTGATGCAATTTTTTACTATTTTCTCAGGTTTTTCACTTCGAGAGTCACGGGTTGGCAAATTATCCCCATCATCATTCAAATTATCATTGCAGCTTGTTTATATCAGTTTGAGTACGTAGTTTATCAACGCTTAATTGCCGCTGCACGAAGATAAGCAGCATCAATAAGCTACTTACTTACTTTTAAGCATTTGTAACTACAAATTTGTAAGTGAATGAATTCTTTTTAATTCTTTGACTAAAGGATGGACAAAGCATTTAGACCGGAACCAATCCCAGTAATAAATTGGCAGGGCTGTTTCTTGAATGGGCGAGAATAATAAGTTTAGCCCGCAATATTGTAGGGGCACAGCATTGCTGTGCCCCTACGACTAACCTAAATTCAAACGAGAAAATAAGACTTCCAGTTTTTTCCATAAAGAATGAAACAGCCCTGCTTAATAAATTGGGGGGCAAAATTTCTCAAATTCGCCCTTATTAAGGTATGTTCATTTCAAAAGTTATAGTGCTTTTGGGTTGAATGAAATACACTTCTTAGCATTAAATTGTAGGGGTACAGCATTGCTGTGCCCCTACGACTGTTTGATGTTATTGATATTGGGTAACAAAAACCCGTATAGTTAGAGCGTGGCATTGTCAACATCAAACGATGAATGTATCTACCCGCTTAATGCGAGATGATTGGCGGTAATTAATTAGGGGAGTAGGGAAGAGCGGAGTTAAGAGTTAGGAGTTAAGAGTTAGGAGTTAAGAGTTAGGAGTTAAGAGTT
>CAXTCQ010000163.1:0-18247 GCA_964242965.1 uncultured Calothrix sp.
TTACCACTCTTCAGATGTACGGAGTTTTTTCAAAAATCAAATAGGAGTCCTATAGGACTACTATTTGATTTTTGAACAGATACGTAGGGTGTGTGTTAGCTTCTCGTAACGCACCATCTTTAAAGGTTTGGTGCGTTACGACTTCCGTAAGATCGCACCCTACAATGCTTAACTAGTTGTAGGTTGGGTGGAACGTAAGCGCAAAGCGCAGGCTACGCCAACGCGTAGCGTGTCCCCTTGGGACTCAGTGCAACCCAACATATAATCGTTGGGTAACGCTAATACGCTACACCCAACCTACAGCTACTGTATCCCTAGTCGGTTTGGTGATAAGTTATTTACAGTTCGACTTTAAAGAAGATTTCATAGGAACTTAAAAATCGCTTGACAAACCCGTGCGGTAATGTTTCTAACTGCGAACAATACGCTGCGATCGCCTGTTCTTTTAACACTTGCACTGATGCAATCGAAAGCCGACGTGCTGCCGCAATATCCTTTAGTCTTAGGATAATAAATAACGGCGCTCGCCAAAACATCCAAATTGGATATTGTAGCAATTCAACTTCAATTTTAGATAGTGCGATCGCTTCTTGAACTAGTGCATAAGTTGCCTCATGGTCGCGGTGACAGTCTTTACGGTGCGGAACGTAGACTTCTTCGGGTTTGCAATCCTGCAAAAGTTTAACTATCTGTTCGATTGTCTTTTGCTTTGACTCATCGTGTAAACTTTGTAAACTACCATCTAACCGATCGAAAAAGTGAATTTGCTCGGCTTCAACACCCAATATTTTTAATGCTGCTTTAGCTTCCTGTTTGCGAATTTCAATAATTTTCTCTTTAGAGTTTGGCTTTGAACCACCGTTACCCTGTCCGTCGGTCAAAAATACTACTGTAACTGGTATTTCTTGTTTGCGCTTCAACGCTATCATCCCCCCACAGCCAAAGGTTTCATCATCTTGGTGGGGAGAAAACACCATCGCCGATTTTTGACTTAATATTAGCGGCTGACTTTTAACGCGCAAAATCCACCGAAACATCAAAACTGAGTGAACATTTTGAATTTGATAAAGCCAATTACTTGGCAGCAATTTTTGTAGTTTTTGCAGAACTCTTTTTGCGTTCATGATTATTTAATAATATATATGACTTTATTAAACAACAAAACCTGGGGTTTTGGATGCTCAACCTAGATTTTTTTGATTTTTTTTCATTATCATATACATATATTAATTGTCTATCTTCAATGAATTATTGAATAGTTGCCTCTGACTAGCCCAATGCTAGAATTTACATCGTAGATCGACCATTTCCATAATTCCCTCGCATACCAAATCAATTCGTTATTGTTAACGATAAATTGAAAATATTTTTTGTATTATATTTTGAATATCTAAAAACATTTTTCATTAAAATTATAATTATCATTTTCTTTTTTAAATAAAATGATAATTTATACTTAAGTGCTAATCCTATGAATGTATAAAATAATACTTAATTATTAATAAATGCTGGCATTTTGCTTATATTATGGCTAAAAATCTATCCATGTAACTTAAGCAGTATTTGTGGCGCATAAAATTGCAATATGTAAATATAAGCTAATCTGTCTAGTACTTAATGCGGAACTCAAACTTCAGATAATCGATCTGATAATAGAAGCAAGCAAGTAAAGGTGAAAAACAGTAAATGCTAGGAGAAGTTTCGGTGAACGGTAGCACAAACGACTATCTTTACAAACCTGCATCTATTTTATGTGTAGGTGCGGGTTGGTTTCCGAAAACCCCAGGAGGGATGGAGCGGTATATTTACGAGTTGACCCTAAAATTAGCTGCTAATCAAGATAAAATTGAACTTTGCGGAGTGGGTTTACCTTTACCTGAAGTCGATTTGCCAATTAAGTTGACCAACTTAGCTTCTCCTGACGCACCGATTTTGCAGAGAATGTGGTCGTGTCGCTCTAACTTTCGTCGAAGACCAAGTGAGAAACTCGATGCGATAAATTTGCATTTTGCATTGTATAGCTTTCCGATTTTGGATTTATTGCCAAAAGATGTACCAATTACTTTTAATTTTCACGGTCCTTGGTCTTCGGAGAGCAAACAAGAAGCAAACGAAGGAAAAATCAGTGTTTTACTCAAACAATGGTTAGTCGAACAGCAAACTTACAACCATTGCGATCGCTTCATCGTTTTAAGTAAAGCATTTGGGGATCTCTTGCATCAACAGTACCAAATTCCTTGGTCAAAAATACATATCATTCCTGGGGGGGTTGACATTGAGAAATTTCAGCCCAATTTATCGCGTCAAGCAGCGCGTGCTAAACTGGGTTGGTTCCAAGACCGTCAGATTATCTTCACATCCAGAAGGTTAGTAAATCGCGTTGGCATCGACAAATTATTAGATGCGATTTTCTCAATTAAGTCTAGAAATCCCGATATTTGGTTAGCAATTGGTGGAAGGGGACCGCTAAAATCAGCATTGCAACAGCAAGCAACTGAACTGGGACTCGATGACCACGTTAAATTTATTGGGTTTTTGCCCGATGAAGATTTACCAGTAGCATATCAAGCCGCAGATATCAGTATAATGCCCAGTCAATCGTTTGAAGGATTTGGCTTGGCACTCGTTGAATCGCTAGCTTGCGGGACTCCAGTTATTTGTACTCCAGTTGGGGGGATGCCAGAAATTTTACAGTCATTTGCACCCGATTTGATTACCGCATCATCCGAAGAAAGTGCTTTAGCGCAAACCTTGGAGCAAGTATTGCAGGGTCAAATAGCAATGCCATCACGAGATGAATGTCGTGAATATGCCACTACTAACTTCGATTGGTATAAAATAGCCCAGCAAGTACGTGAGGTTTTATTGAGGTAGAAAGCGCGGGGGGCGGGTTTATAAAGTTTTATTCAGGTAGAAAGCGCGGGGGGCGGGGCGGGTTTACAAAGATTTCTCGTTACCATTAAGTATATTAGTGAACCCGCCCGTACAGAATTAGGAGTTATAAATATTATTCCCAACGCTCCTCTGTCTCCCTTGTCTCCCTTATCTCCCAATCCCCCTACTTGCTACTGCGTATCTCCGTAGGAGAATAGTATCGCCCAAAGGCTTAATCAAGTTCGACGACCAATTGCAGAAAGAATTCCGGAACCGACAGCAAGTAGCACTAAAGCCACAATGGCTTCTTTGGGAAATGATAAAATATTAAAAGCTTGTAATAAAAGGACTACAGCTAAAACTACCAATAACGTACCAGCTACATATAAAAAAACTGAAACGTTAAGATTGGGGGGACGACTCATAATTTACTCTCCTCACTTTAATTTTTTTACTGTTATGTTTGTAACACATAACAAAAATACGTCTATAGGCGTTGCATAAATACGGGATGAATTAGCTAAATAGAGGTATTTCTCTATACTTAAATACTCAGATATGTAGGGTGCGTTAGCGCTTCTCGTAACGCACCAACGCCAGCAATTCCCAAATTTTAAGGTTGGTAATCAAACAACCATCTAAATTGCAAATCAGCTAACCACGTAGGAGTCAGCTTGTAAGTCCAGTTGCGGAAAAAACATCCAACTTCTGAGTTCGTTTGACCAAGCTTACCTACTTGACGGGATACATTGAAGACACGAGTTACCCGTCGGTTGCGGTTGCTTTCAAATTGACGCAGTAGTGATGGAATTTGGTCATGGTTAATACTAAGTGCTAGTAACTTAGCAAGTTCAAAAGCATCTTCTACTGCCATACAGCCACCCTGACCTAGATTTGGTTGTACTGGATGAGCTGCATCTCCAATTAATGTCACTCGACCTTTTCCCCATTGGTCGCCCAATGGTTCCCGATCGAAAATATCATCTCTGTAAATGCTCTTATTATCTAAAGCCTCGATGATGCTGGGCACTGGTTGAGCATAATCCGAAAATATCAACTGCAATGCTTTAGTTGAGCCACCAACTGTACGATCGTCACCACCCAATTCGGTGTTGTTAAAAGCGTAGAAGGAAAACTGTCCCCCTCCAACATCAAAATATCCAAAGCGATTTCCTCGTCCCCAGCATTCCATCCAACTGTATTGTTTATCTAGCGGTATGTTTGAACCATCAAAATATCCCCTCCAGCAGCACATACCACTATATTGAGGTTCTTCCAAGCTTTCTTGATTGCGAAGAAAAGCACGTACCTTTGAATACAAACCATCAGCACCTACTAAAATGTCTCCCGTAGCTGTACTGCCGTCTTGAAAGCATACCTTTACACTATCTCCATTGTCCTCAAAGCCAATTGCAGCAACGCCAGTTTTAACTGTACCCTTCGGTAAAGCCTCATATAAAATTCGTTGCAGTTCAGTTCTAGTAAGACATACACCCAAATCTTCTTCGCCAACAAATTCCGGAGAGTTAATGTAAAGAGGATCTCCAGTTTTACTAAAGAACCCACCCTTTAAATTTTTGCCTCCTTGCTCGTAAAAACGTTTGGAAATCTCTCCTGAGCAGAGAAGATCGTAAACTCGCATGGCATTGCGCTGAATGAATATACCCCCAGGTCCAGATAACATCCCTTCAAGTTGCCGCTTTTCATAAACTTCAACTTCAATTCCGACATCAAGACAAGCACGGGCTAAAGTCAAACCGCCGATGCCACCTCCAATTACGATCGCTTTCGATACTGATGGCTTGCTAGCTTTTTCTAATGTTTGCATAACTTATTAAGATCCTTTGATACTACATGGTTACAGATAAGTATCGTTTATCTTGAAAAAATTCAGCCATGAATAGTATACGATCGAGTTTTACATCGCCGACCAAAATCGCACTCGCCTGTTCGATAATACAAAATGCATCGTCCTATCTACCTAGATAATCACTCAACTACACCTGTTGATAAACGGGTAGTTGATGCTATGATTCCTTACTTTACCGAACATTTTGGCAATCCATCGAGTATTAATCATCAATATGGTTGGGAAGCGGAAGCTGCGGTTAAAAAAACGCGCTCAATTTTAGCAAGTGCAATTAATGCTTCTCCTGAAGAAATTATTTTTACTAGTGGTGCGACGGAAGCGAATAATTTAGCGATTAAAGGTGTTGCGGAAAGCTATTTTCAGAAAGGTCAGCATATTATTACTGTTGCAACCGAACATAGTGCAGTTATCGACCCTTGTAAATACCTCGAAACATTAGGTTTTGAAGTTACATTCCTCCCAGTTCAAAAAGACGGATTAATTGATTTAAATGAGTTAGAGAAAGCATTTCGTCCCGATACAATCTTGGTTTCGGTGATGAGTGCAAATAATGAAATTGGGGTGTTGCAACCGCTAGCAGAAATTGGGAAAATATGCAAAGAGCGCGATGTAATTTTTCATACTGATGCCGCGCAGGCGATGTCTTCGACAAGCTTCTCTTCGAGACGCTGCGCGAACGCTAACGCACGAGTTCCCCTCGACGTACAAGCTATGAATATTGACTTGATGTCGCTCACAGCACATAAAATATACGGTATAAAAGGTATTGGAGCATTGTACGTGCGCCGTCGGAATCCGCGTGTCAAACTCGCAGCGCAGCAGCACGGAGGGGGACACGAACGGGGTATGCGTTCGGGTACTTTGTGTACACCGCAGATAGTTGGGTTTGGGAAAGCGGTAGAAATTACTTTGGCTGAACGCGATACAGAAAATCAACGTCTTAGCGAACTACGAGATTATTTATGGAAGCAACTTTCGCAAGTTGAGGGGGTTTATCTCAACGGACACCCGACGCAGCGACTTGCAGGAAATTTAAATATTAGCGTCGAAGGGGTGGATGGTGCGGCTTTATTGTTAGGTTTGCAACCTGTAATGGCTGTTTCGTCAGGTTCAGCTTGTTCTTCGACAAATACTGCACCTTCGCATGTGCTAATGGCTTTAGGACATAGTGAGAAGTTAGCTTATGCGTCGATACGATTTGGAATTGGTCGATTTAATACAGCCCAAGAAATAGAAGAAGTTGCACAACATGCGGTTTCAACAATTCAAAGTTTACGAAAACAGGGAATCAAAGCCGCAATTTAGAAGGCTGTAGGGGCGGGGTATCCCCGCCCTTACCCAGTCGCATCATATTCAACTTGAGACAGGGCAAGTAGGTACAGAAGGACGATTACTGGGTGTAGCTGTTGGTACCGCTACTAACGCAATCGTACCGTCGGCATTTTTTATCCAACCTTGTGCTTCTACGATTGTCGAAGCAGGCTTCGCTTCAATATTCCCATCTATTCTTTGAAGCGCTTGTTGCGATTGAATATTGCTTTCTAATGTTGCCAATTGCCGATTACTAAGTCTACCCGGCATTGGCTGCAAAGGATTGGGTGGTAAACTGCCGCGTCCTGTGACAATAAATTGATTGAGGGGACGACGGAATGCCAACTCACCTCTGGGGCAAAGTTGACCGATTTGGTTGCTAACATCAACAACTTGAGTCGGAAGTTCGAGAATTCCTTGAGTAGGGTCAACATCTGGTTGCGCGATCGCAATTTGTCCTTGTACACCAAGTTCGGAACTAGCGGTGATATTACTTTCAAATGTATCAACGCGGGAAGCTGCGATACCAAAAAGTCCATCGGTGTTTATGGTAACGTTACCACCTCGACCTTCAAACGCATTCGCACGAATATCGCTGTTTTCTCGTGGGACGGCAACAATGGCATCTGCATTTATATTAATGTTGCCACCATTGCCGGTGCCTTGAGCAAGACCAGCGGTTGCAGAAATATTACTGCCAAATCGCATCAATAAAATATCATTTGCCTTTAAGCTAATATTACCTCCATCATTACTACGAGTTTGAGCAGAAATTTGGGCACTGTTAGATAAATTTACTTTACTAGCTTGAATTTCAATATCGCCACCTCTACCCGTACCTTCACTACCTACAGAAATTTGGGCTTGATCTGATAGATTAAGAGTTTGTAGGTTTATAAAAATATTACCGCCATCGCCACTAGAATCATTAGTAGTATCTGCAAATAACCCAGTTTTAGCGTTAGTTAAAGTGACTTTCTCGGTAACATTAAGACGAATATTGCCTGCTTTTCCTTCACTATACGTTGTTGTCGCAATTTGTCCACCTGTTGAAAGTAAAACTTGATTTGCTGTAATGTCAATATCGCCACCGGGTAAATTATTTGTTGTTGTAGCATTAATTTTACCAGTATTACGTAGTTGAAGCGAATTCGTATTTATCGCAATACTGCCACTACGACCAGTATCACTTAATGTGTTTGCAAAAATACCACTAGGGAACCCACGACTATCCTTACCATCTAGCGTAATGGAGTCAGCGTTAACTGTTATCTTACCAGCATCACCATTACCTCTGGTTACACCAACAATTTGCGCTCCATCTGTTAATGACAAACTTTTGGAATCAATTTTAATATTTCCCCCATTACCTGTGCCAGATGTTGAAGAAACAATTTGCGATTCATTAATAGCTTTTAATGACTGTGCGTTTATTTCAATATTGCCGCCATTCCCAAATCCTTTAGAGCTAACATTGCTATAAATACTACTTGTATCTAAAAAAATACTATCGTTAACATTGAGCTTTACATTCCCAGAATTGCCGTTTCCGTCAGTACCAGTTCTTAAAATAGCTTCATTAATAAGAATAAGTGAACCTCCTGTAATTTCTATATTTCCTCCAATGCCCGTTGCTCTCTCAAAAATTGTAGTTAAAGCAATACCTTCATTAAACACAATATCATTGCTTGATTGAATCACAATATTTCCTGCATTACCTTGTCCTCTTGTAGTTGCATATAATTGAGAACCATTTAAAACTTCAAGCGAACCAGTCGTAATGCAGATATCGCCACTATCCCCGCCAGCTTTTGAGCTAACACTACTCGATATATAACTTGGATTGAATTTGTTGCTTCCAGTTCCATTTAGTAAAACGCGCTCACGAGCATTGATAATAACATTACCAGCAGAACCTTTTCCACTCGTACTAGTCACTATTAAAGCTGCGTTTGTTAAAGAAAAAGAACCAGTATTAATTTCAATGTTACCTCCTTCACCTGCCGCATTATCTGTAACGCGGCTGTAGGCACCACTGGTATTTAAAGTTCCCCATCCAGAAAAAGTGACTGTTTCACGAGCATTTATGAAAATATTCCCAGCATTACCTTGCCCACGAGTGTTGGAAACAAGTGAACCACCATTTATCACACTTAAAGTTCCTGTGTTTATGTTAATGTCACCTCCATTACCACTGGCACCATTGACTATTTCAGTAAAGATTGTGCTAGCAAGCCCGTTTTGATTGAAACCTTCGATTAAAACATGATTGCGCGCATTAACTGTAATATCTCCCGCATAACCTTTTCCAAACACACTAGTATCAAGTTGGGCGCCGTTAGTAAGTGATAACAAACCTGTATCAATAAAAATATTGCCTCCATTATTAGAAGTATTGTTCAATACTTGATTAGCAATAGCGCCGTCATCAAGTTGAACACTTCCGGTTGCACTAATTAATATGTCTCCTGAAACTCTATCAGTGTTTTGACTTTGTGCAATACCAGCTAAAATATAGCTTCTTTCTGAATTAATATTACTTGCAGTCAGACCAATATTATTCTTAGAATTGCCTCTAACATCAATCCACGATTGATTAAGTGATACCTCAGCGCGCGTTAAGGAATCAGGAACAGTTAGGCTGCCATCTAAATTAATGCCAACTTCTCCGACTCCTGCTATTGCTGCAATATCTACTCGACCACCATAAGCATTTAATCTTCCATTGTCTATGTTGATGTTACCGCCAATAAGTTGTAAATTCTTTCCATCTCCTACTCGTAACCCAAACGATTGTTCAAGCCAAGGACTAAATCCTGTAAAGAATTGTGAATTATTAGTAATCGCACCCGAATTAATTTGATTAAATAAAAATGCTGAAGGATTAACTGTTAACAAAGAAGGCGCCTGTTTCCCACCAACATCAAATATCCCCTGCTCCTCAAACTTTACTCCATTAGCAGTTGTTCCTACAAACGAACCCCGCACATCTAAAGAAGCATTCTTTCCAAACAAAATACCATTGGGATTAATCAAAAAAAGGTTTGCGATGCCATCCACCCCCAAAGTCCCCAAAATATTTGAAGCTCCGGTGCCTGTTACTCGCGTCAGTATATTTTGCACTCCAACTGGATTAGCGAAATACACCCTCTGCCCGTTACCAATATTAAACTGACTAAAACTGTGGAACAGGTTAATACCCCGTTGGGCGCCTCCATCAATACGGTCAGCACTGGCGCCGTTAATTATTTGATTCGGTGTGAGGCGAGATGCTTCGTTCCCCAACGTGGTGTCTGGTGTAGTTTGCGCGCGGGCAGGTGCAGTTAGTAACAAGATACTACATACTATAGATGCGTGAATCGTTTTAAGAATTGGATTCATTACGTGTAACCTGTTGGGAAACATGATAGATGCGGCTTTTGATTGCTACATATATCACTATTTCTAGGCATATACTTACATATGCAACATAACTCAAAAAAGCGGGTAATTCAGGTGCCGAATAATTTAAATATGTATCAAATAAGCAGTTATTTACTGCATGGATGTTTGCTTCAGAATTAAATTTACTGCAACGCGATAAAATTTAAGTGTGAAGCAGTGTATTTCTTATATTTTGATAGTCATTTGTTATCAAATTCTCACAAATGATAAATATTGATAACAGGTGCCTAGTCAGAACACTGCAACAGTCCAAAGTTTTTCTGACAATAAAATGTTTAAATTTATACAGTGTTTTTGTGTTATACAGTTAGGCTCCGCTGTTCATAATATTTGCAGCGGCGCCTCTGATTTGCAAGTTAAAATTAGTATGATTCACTTGAAATTCTAGGTTGGTATATCTAGAATCGCTCTCCACAACAAGCACGCAACGCGCTTGCTTGTGGTTTTATTGTATGGCGCCGTTGATAAATAAAACATGCAAAGTCATATCAAGTACGCAATACGCAATGTTCAAGTAGAATTATTAGTATTTTGTGCTTAACAATGTCACTATTATCATCCAATCGGATGATGGTAACTACAATAAAAGTTGATAATTTGAAGGTCATCGTCTTATCTGTAGTACAAAATCAAAGCTATCACGAAAATTGACAACATTTTTGTGAGTCCAACTATACTCTCAAACAAGGTGTAATACTGTGAAAAAATCTTTAACACCCATAAGCACAAATATTTTTATTGGTCTAGCAACAACTTTATCACTCATTTTAAACACTGCTAGCGTTCGTGCTGAGGAACTACCTGCTGAATGTCAATCTAATTACAAACCTGGTGCGGAATTCTATAACGACCAAGGTGTAATAAAACCTGTTTGGGAACTACCTGGTGCTCTCGCAGCTGAAGCGTGGTACTTTCTTTTAGGTGATATTAAAGCCTGTGATTAATTGCATAAGTTTGCAAAAGGTTGTAGGTTGGGTGTAGCGTAAGCGAAACCCAACTGTTAAATGTTGGGTTCCACTTCGTTCCACCCAACCCACGCTGGCAGCTACGCCGGCAGCTAATGGCTTTGGAACATTCCGAAAAGTTAGCTTATGCGTCGATTCGGTTTGGAATTGGTCGATTTAATACAGCCCAAGAAATAGAAGAAGTTGCACAACATGCGGTTTCAACAATTCAAAGTTTACGAAAACAGGGAATCAAAGCCGCAATTTAGAAGGCTGTAGGGGCGGGGTATCCCCGCCCTTACCCAGTCGCATCATATTCAACTTGAGACAGGGCAAGTAGGTACAGAAGGACGATTACTGGGTGTAGCTGTTGGTACCGCTACTAACGCAATCGTACCGTCGGCATTTTTTATCCAACCTTGTGCTTCTACGATTGTCGAAGCAGGCTTCGCTTCAATATTCCCATCTATTCTTTGAAGCGCTTGTTGCGATTGAATATTGCTTTCTAATGTTGCCAATTGCCGATTACTAAGTCTACCCGGCATTGGCTGCAAAGGATTGGGTGGTAAACTGCCGCGTCCTGTGACAATAAATTGATTGAGGGGACGACGGAATGCCAACTCACCTCTGGGGCAAAGTTGACCGATTTGGTTGCTAACATCAACAACTTGAGTCGGAAGTTCGAGAATTCCTTGAGTAGGGTCAACATCGGGTTGTGCGATCGCAATTTGTCCTTGTACTCCAAGTTCGGAACTAGCGGTGATATTACTTTCAAACGTATCAACGCGGGAAGCTGCGATACCAAAAAGTCCATCAGTGTTTATGGTAACGTTACCACCTCGACCTTCAAACGCATTCGCACGAATGTCGCTGTTCTCTCTTGGAACGGCAATAATGGCGCCTGCTTTTATGTTTATGTTGCCACCATTGCCGACACCTTGGGCAAGACCGGCAGTTGCAGAAATAGTACTCTCCTTCCGCATAACTAAAACATTGTTGACGTTTAAATTTATGTCACCCCCGTCAACTGTGTTCGATTCGGCATTGATTGTACCTTTGTCACTTAGATTGAGACGAGCGGTAGTAAGGTTTATATTGCCAGCGGTGCCTGCTTCTGTTGCGCGTACATAAAGTCCACTATTGGGTGAAATTTGAACAACACGGCGAGGGAATTGACTTAAACGGTTTGAATATGTTGGGTCACTACCTGCAATATCAACTTGATTTTTAGCATCTATTGTAATAGTTCCGGCGGAACCACCACTTTGACTTGTGGTGAAAATTTGACCACCATTGAGTAGTTGTAAACTGTCAAGGGTCAGGTTAATGTTTCCTCCAGGTTTGTCATTGAAAGTGCGCGCGTCTATAACACCACCATCACGAACTGTTAACAGTGGTGTCTTTATTGTAATATTTCCACCTTTACCTTTACCTACAACTATTGGTCCAGTTCCTGCAATGGCTGGATTATCTCCTGTTGTTGAAAAAATTGCACTTGAGCGTTGATTTTCACCAATACCTACAACAGCGATCGGTTGTTTCGCAATAATGTTGATGTTACCCGCATCTCCATCACCAAAAGTACTTGCATCGATTTGTGAACTATTTGTTAACTCTAAAATACCTGTTGTAATTGATATATCTCCGCCATTACCTACCGCATCTTTATTAACTCTACTAAAGATCAGCCCATAGTCAAGAAAAATTCCATCATGAGCATTAATTTTAACGGTGCCTGCATTACTTTTTTTTCCACTAACAAGAGTACTTACTATTGCTCCATCTTTAAGTGTTAGAGTATTTGTTAATATTTCAACATTACCACCATTACCCGTTGCTTCTTCACCTGTCAAACTTCCTATAGTAGTACGTTCTTGTCCATCATCACGACTTCCTACTAATTCTAGAAAGTGAGAATTTATGATTACATTACCAGCCAAACCTTTTCCTGAAGTACCTGCTTGCACTCTTGCTAAATTTGAAGCTTTTAATGTTTCTGTATTAATACGAATATCTCCTCCTTGAATACTATCACCTTGAACATTATTAAAAATACCTCCTCTATTATCTAAAAACACTTGTCGATCGGCATTAATGATAATATTACCTGTATTACCTTGACCAAAAGAAATAGCAACTAATCTACCCTCTTGGTCAATGAATAAAGAAGGAGTAAAAATAACTATATTTCCACCGTTTCCACTTGCGCTAGCACTGACTTGAGCTATAATTTGAGAGTTTTTCCCATTAATATTAATACTGTTATTGGCACCAATTTCAATGTTTCCTGCTTCGCCTTTTCCAAATGTGTAGGTACTAATATTACTACCATTGGTAACTGAAAGTAATCCAGTATCAATTTGTATGTTACCAGCACTGCTATCTACTGCTAAATTATTAATGCTTGCATCTTGGTTAATAAATAAAGACGGAGTAGAAATAATTATATTTCCTGTGCTTCCGCTAGCTTCAGTACTAGCTTGACTTATAATATCAGAATTTTTCCCATTAATATCAGCACGTTTACTGGCACCAATTGTAATATCTCCTGCTTTGCCTTTTCCAAATGTGTAGGTACTAATTTCGCTATCAACTACCGAAAGTAATCCAGTCTCAATTCTTATACTACCACCACTGTCATCTGTTACTAAAGTACTAATGCTTGCATTTGTATCCAGAGAAAGTTGATTACTAGCATCGATAATAACATCACCTGGCGAACCTAGTCCAAAGGAAAAGGTTTGTATTGAAGCTTCATTTGTGAAGGAAAGTGTTTCTGTATTAATACGAATGTTACCTCCTAAGCCAATACCAGTTTGTTGAACTCTGTTAAGAACGCTTGCATTGTTACTTAAAGAAATATTGCGTGCGCTCAGGAGAATATCCCCGGTATTCCCTTTTCCATAAGTACTTGCTGACAATTCAGCGTCATTTGTTGCAGAAAAAGAGTTTGCATTAATAATAATATTTCCTCCATTACCTTTGCCTGTTTCTCGAACATTAGCAAAGATAGCTGCATTTTTATCTAGAGATACTTGTTCGCGTGCGTTAATAATTATATTTCCTGCGTTCCCCTGTCCAAAAACGTTTGCTCTTAGTCGAGCATTATCTGTAAGTAGTAAGGAACCAGTTGTAATTTTTATATCGCTACTACTACCCGAATGATTTTCAAATACGCTATTTTCAATACGACTACCTTCTCTAATTGAAATAGAGTCAGTTGCATTTAAGGTTATATCACCAGTTTGACTTGCGCGTGGTTGACCATCTCCGATGCCTGAAGTTATATAACTATTACCAGAAATATCAAAGTTGCCAGCGTTCATGGTAATGCTTCCACCATCGCCAGCAAATACGTAAACTTGAGCTCCTATTAGTGAGATATTACCTGTTAGTATATTGGCTGAAGCATTAAGACTACCGTCGGTATTTAATTCAATCGTTTTTGAGTCTACATTATTTTCTGACTTTACAGAGCCAACGGCTGTAATTTCAATTCGTCCATTTTGAGTAACTAACGCACCTTCATTGAACTGAATATTACCACCAACCAAAGCAAGGTTTTTTCCTGGTCTCATAGGTAAGATAGTTTGGTTAGTAGTAATTGCACCCGAATTTATCTGATTAAACAACAACGCACTTGGATTAATAGTTAACAAAGCAGGTGCCTGTTTATCACTAGCATCAAACACTCCCTGAGAGCCAAACTTAACTCCATTCGCCGTTGTCCCAACAAAACTTCCACGCACGTCAAGACTCGCGTTCTGCCCAAACAAGATTCCATTCGGATTAATTAAAAACAAATTTGCGGCACCATCAACTCCTAATGTTCCCAAAATATTAGACGCACTGGTTCCAGTTACCCGCGTCAATATATTCTGTACTCCAACAGGATTACTGAAATATGCCCGTTGACCATCATCTATATTAAACTGACTAAAACTGTGAAACAGGTTACTACCCCTAACAGCACCTCCATCAATACGGTCAGCACTGGCATTGTTAATTATTTGATTTGGTGTAAGGCGAGATGCTTCATTCCCCAACGTGGTATCTGGGGTAATTTGCGAGCGGGCTGGTGCGGCGAGTAGTAAGACACTGCATACTAGAGATACGTGAATCGTCTTGAGGATTGGATTCATTCTGATAACCAGTTGGAAATGAGGGTAGACGCTCTTATAACTACATATATCACTATTTCTGCGCGTTTTTCACATATGCAACACAACTCAATTAACTATTCGCTGCTACCCACCACCATAATCGTCCATACGAGCGGATTACGGGAAAAGCCTCGCTTAACGTAAGGGGATAATTCGCTCTTAATAGATATGATTGCGAGTTGGAAAAAGCAAACTCTAATGGCATCTGTTCGATAAATTGTTTCGTGCCCTAAGTTGTTCTTAAAAGGTGTTTATAAATAAAACCTGTCCCAAGCTGAGTAAAGCGTTCGTTCTTAGCATTCGCGTTTCCCGAAAAGGTTGCCGTTGGCGCAGCCGCCCTTTGAAGGCTAGGCTAGGGCGGAATAAAGAATTTAGCGTTTGAACCGTAGTCAAGAGATGCTACCCTCCGGGAACGCGAAGCGCGAACACTGCGCTATCGCTCCGTTCAGCATGACAGTAGTGGTCTATGTCATTAATTTTGAGGGGTTCGTAGTTGGGCTTTAGCCCTCTAAATTAATGTTTTTTATGCGCTTAAGCGCTACTACGTACCTATTAGAACTTTTGACATGAACCAGTAGTGCTTCGTGTCATTAATTCTGCCGGATGTAGAGACGCGAAATTTCGCGTCTCTACATCTATAGATATCTAGTGTTATGTAATTATATTTAATACGGATTTGAATCGATGCGTCCCCGGTTTACGCTTCGTAGATAATATCCACTTTGAGGACGATTTCGCAGGCTGAATGTACCACCGCTATTAATTTTCCAAATCTTGTAATCTTGATAGTCAAGACTTCTACCAGGTTCGCAGACTTTGGGCAAATGGTCGCCGAGTACAAAATATGCCGACCCTTTACCCATCACTTTCGCAGTCCCGTTTCTATCTACTACTACCGATGTACCTTCGCTGACACCGATACCCACAACGGATTTAGCTTTACGGTCTTGGAGTTGACGCGCAATAAATACCATTAGACGACCCATGCGATCGCGCTGATCAAAATGAGTATCAACGATAGTATTTTTGAGGTTCGACCAAGGAAAAAAGTTATAGGTAAACTCAATATCGCGGTAAGGGTCTCTTAGTGCATCGCGGGATTCGACGGCATTACCGCAGGCGTTGTAAATAAAGTTACTTTGAATCATTGCCCCTGCACTCGTACCACCAACCGCACCACCACGAGCAGAAACTGACTGGACGGCGTTTTCGAGCTTGGTGTTTTTGAAAAAATTTACATACTTACATTGGTCGCCACCAGCAAAAAATACTACTTCGGCGTTTTTGACTCGTTCTACAACATCGGCTGAATTTGCGTCGGATTTATTGTTAATAATTAACGTTTCCACCGAGTCTACGCCATTCATTGCATAAATTGGTTCGTTATAGCTGTCATCCCCGGAAGCACGAATGATAACAACATCGACTTTGCTCGAACATCTCGTACACCCTCTGGCTTGATTTATCATCCACTGAATCGCAGCATCGACATCAGTACCACCACCACCCAGGTTATAAACCGCACCTGCAAGGGGAGGGTTGGCGTTCTTCGGGTTGCCTTGTAAGTAATGTTTGACTTTGGCTGTGGCGGGAAGTGGTAGTAAGGTAATGATTGTAAATAGGATTGCAGCAAGTTTGAAGAATTTTGATGAAGGGGCTGGAAGTGGTGTCATATATTTGATTGTTGCCTGTGAAGAGGAAGGCTAGGGCTACTATTTCATATTTATGCCATAAAGGGCTGTAACGGAATTAAGATAATATATAGCATCCTTAAATCAAATCCATACAAACTAGATACGCAACTTATTATACCAAGTATTGTTTGAATCATCGAGACGTTGCGATGGGATATTTCCCCAAGATTTTATTGACAACGCAAAAAATACTATTAGTTCATTTCATTAATTCTGACATCTCGTAAGGGTCAGATCCCCGACAACTTTTACGGATACCGTTGGCTTTGTAGAGGGTATCGCCTCTTACAGAAGGATTTTTCGTCATTGCACTCTTATTGTAGGGGCGGGGTTACCCCGGCCTTACGAAAATTTTTTGGTAAAATGAGGGGTCTGTCCCTCGCTTGCCGGAAAGACCGCCCCAGGCTTCAAGCCTGGGGCTAATCGGAACAAAGCCTGCTTCAAGCAGGCTTCGTTGCCCGACGCCCTACCATAGAATGGTAGGGCGGGATTTGGGGCATTCTATAAGGCTATATGCTGCGAGGATTGAGGGGGCATCACCCCTGATTCGCCAGGGGTATCCTTTAAGAAGTCGGGGATCTAACAACCCATCGAAACTAATTACATAGACCAGTAGGCTTTTTAGATTAATGACGGGCAATCGGGTTCCTGTTATACCCACTCGACTCGCTGACGTTCTTTGACAACTCGCATATAAACCTGTTCGGTTTGTTGGGCAAGCTTTGTCCAGTTAAAGCGACGGTCTAAGTCTTGATAAGCATTATCAATTAACCATTGGCGATAGCCAGGATGTTGCAATACTTCTAAAATCCCCCAAGCAAGGGATTCAGGATTATTAGCATAGGTGACAATGCCTGTTTTACAATGCTGTACCACTTCCGGAAAACCGCCTGTATCAGATACAACTACGGGAACGCGAGAGGCAAAGCTTTCTAATGCTACAATTCCAAAGGGTTCGTACAAACTGGGGAAAACGGCACAATCAGCGATAGTTTGAAATTTATCTAAGTAATCGTCGGTAATGAAGCCTGTAAAATAGCATTTGTCCCAAATACCTAGATTCCAAGCTTGTTGTTTGAGATGGTCGGTATTTCCACCGCCAATAATTACGAATTTGACACAACCACCCATCTGTGCGAGGATTTTGGGTGCGGCATTTAATAATACAGATACACCTTTTTCATGGGTCATGCGACCGACGTAATAAACGATTTTTTCGTCATCTTCAGCGAAAAAGCGGCGAAAATCTTGTGCGTGAAAGTCCTGATGGTGAAGTTTCTTTTCAGGACGAATACCGTTATAGATAACGTCGATTTTATCCCAAGGACTGTGCAATGCGCGTTCGACTTCGCAGCGCATGTAGTCGCTACAAACGATAATTCGCCAAGCGTTAAATGCGAGTAATTCTTCTTTAGCGTTGATGTAATGTTGGGTGTCGGTGTGGATACCGTTGTAACGTCCGTATTCGGTAGCGTGGATAGTAGCAATAAGAGGAATTTTGAAAGTATGCTTGAGTGCGATCGCAGCGTCTGCAACTAACCAATCATGGGCATGGATTAAGTCAAATGGTCCTTCTTCTAAAATTAGTTTACCGCCCTGTTGTCCCATGCTTTGATTCATGTTGACAACCCAGTGGAAAAAATCGTTTCCAGGTGCAACGGGGATGCGATGCACGAGAACACCCTCGACAATTTCGTACATTGGGGCTTTACCAAATTCCAGCGTGATTAAATAGATTTCATGCCCTAGTTTGACCAATTCCGGGTACAATTCGCCAACATGACGCGCAATACCTCCAACTATACGTGGTGGAAATTCCCAACTCAATATCAATATTTTCATACAATATTACCCCTCGTCCCATAAATCCCTATTTTAGGAATTGATTCTCAAAATAGTACAGGAAATAGAGGGAGTAGGGAGTAGGGGAAAGGGGAGAAGGGGAGA
>CAXTCQ010000164.1:0-18226 GCA_964242965.1 uncultured Calothrix sp.
CCCTACCTCCCCATCTCCCCCCACTCCCCACGGACTACTCCCTACTCCCTACTCCCACTTCTTGATACATTGGTTGAGTCCATAACTGGTAATGCGGTTGAAAATTCAGAAATTTTTGTTAACGCTTATAGTTGTTGGTGGTTTGATATTGGGTGGGTGTTCAACACCGCAAGCAATTTCTACCACAGCTTCTCCAACATCGACGGCAACTGAAGCAAGCACGAAAACTACAATCTCCACAACTACAGAGGCAGCTACTCAAACTACCTCTGTATCAGAAAATAGCAGCGAGAACATTCCCGGAATGAACGATTTACCAAGACTTGAAGGCAAAGCAACGGTAGTGATGACTGTAAAAGGTTCGCCAATCACTATTGAGGTAGATGGAATTAATGCCCCAATTACAGCTGGCAATTTTGTTGATTTAGTTCAACGCGGTGTATATGACGGGTTGTCTTTCCATCGAGTTGTACGCCAGCCACAGCCATTTGTCGCCCAAGGTGGCGACCCCCAAGGTAAAGACCCAAAATACCCAGCAAATCGATTAGGTACGGGTAGTTTTATTGACCCTGTAACTGGAAATGCTAGGTATGTACCCTTAGAAATTAAGCCAAAAGGAGCAGAAGCACCCATTTATGGCAAAACTTTTAAAGAAGCAGGCGTAAAAGAGTCACCAGAATTGACACACAAACTTGGCGCGATCGCAATGGCGCGATCGCAACAGCCAAATTCGGCTTCGGCTCAGTTTTACTTTACTTTGGCGAACCAAGACTTTTTGGATGGTGATTACGCTGTCTTCGGTAATGTTACCGACGGAATGAGCGTAGTTGACAAAATCCAACAAGGCGATCGCATTGATTCGGCGAAAGTTACCCAAGGTGCTGAAAACTTGAAAAATGGCGGAAAGTAAATTAGTGAGGAGTGAGGAGTGAGGAGTGAGGAGTGAGGAGTGAGGAGTGAGGAGTGAGGAGTTATGAATTAGTTACTTTCAACTCATAACTCTTAACTCATAATTCATAACTCCTAACTCTCAACTCTTAACTTTATGATTCCGGTTGTTGTTACTGGTATTGGTTTAGTTTCGGCACTAGGTGAAAACCTGGAGGTTAGCTGGAAAAACTTAGTTGCAGGTAAATCTGGAATTAATTTGCATCAACCGTTTGCAGAACTTGAACCGCGTCCCTTAGCAATGATTGGCAAGCAACCAGCTGATTTAAAAAAACTAACTCGGCTGGTTGTTGCTTCGGCTTTAGAAGATGCAAAATTGGCTGCACCTTTAAGAGATTGCGGTGTAGTAATTGGTTCGAGTCGCAGTTTTCAAGCTGATTGGGAATTAATGCTGCGACAAATGCACGGCAATCAAAAAAATTCTTCCCTACTCCCTACTCCCCAACGCCACATGCTACAACGCGGGGAACCCGCGCAACGCAGTGGCTCCTCCCTACTCCCCTTCATCCAAACTTTGCCACATATGAATGCGATCGCAATTGCCCAACAAATTGGCGCAACAGGGATTGTGTTAGCACCAATGGCAGCTTGTGCAACAGGGATTTGGGCACTTTTCCAAGCTACTTTGCTAATCCAAACTGGGGAATGTCACCGTGTAATTGCGGGTGCGGTAGAGGCTCCAATTACACCATTAACGATAACTGGGTTTCGGCAAATGGGGGCTTTGGCAAAAACTGGAGCGTATCCATTTGATAAAAACCGGGAAGGTTTAGCTTTGGGTGAAGGTGGGGCTGTATTTGTTTTAGAATCAAAAGAATTAGCAATCCAGCGTCAAGCAAAGATTTATGGTGAAATTTTGGGCTTTGGTTTGACTGCGGACGCATATCACCCAAATTCTTCTGAAAGCGAAGGAAAAAGCGCTGAAATCGCAATTAAACAATGTCTGGAGCGAAGTAAGTTAAGATTTACTGACATTGATTGCATTCACGCTCACGGCACTGGTACTTACCTTAATGATAAGTTTGAGAGTTTATTAATACAAAAATTATTTCCAAAAAATATACCCATAATTTCAACTAAAGGCGCTACAGGGCATACAATTGGTGCTTCAGGAGCTTTAGGTGTGGCGTTTTCATTACTTGCATTGCAGCAACAAATATTACCGAGTTCTGTTGGATTAAGTCAGCCAGAGTTCGATTTAAACTTTGTGACAGAAGCGCGTAAAGCTGAAATTCGCCAGATGATGTGCTTTAGCTTTGGTTTTGGCGGGCAAAATGCAGTTGTTGTGATAAAAAATTGATGAAAAATTAAATTTCTGGGTTAATCCCCAAATCTTTGAATCTTGCTAACAATTCCTGCACCTGTTGCTGCGCTAGTTCCTTTTGTTGTCGTTCCGCTTCAGCTTGCTGTTGTGCGGCTTCAGCTTGCTGTTTTGCGGTTTTAGCTTGCTGTTGTGCGGTTTTAGCTTGCTGTTGTGCGATTTCAGCAAGTTCATCAGATGTTGGAACTAATTCCCCTTCCACAGAAAAATATCTTAATTTCGACTGGTAAATTCCCAAAAATAACTCTAACTGCTGACTCCACAACCAACCCGATTCATTAGCAACGATTGCCTCATATTTTCCTGCCATCAAGCGAAAACCTTGAAACTCCAAAGTTTCGGGATGAAACCAAAAATATTCAGGAGTGCGAAAGGTATCTTGGTAAAGTTCCTTTTTTGTGGTGCGGTCAACCCTCGCAGTACTATTCGAGAGTAATTCGACAATTACATTTGGATACTTACCAGCTTCAACCCACAGCATCCAGCTACGACGCGGACGATTGCTGCAACCCAAGACAACAAAAAAATCGGGTCCTCGAAATTCGCGGGTCGTAATTCGATCTTCGCTATAGTAAATTGTCAGATTTCCAGTTGCATAGAAATCATCGCGGCTTCGCCAATACCATTTTAAGCAAGCCAATAATAATTCGATTTGGTCGCGGTGCAGGTCACTTTCCAACTCTGGTTCGTCACTTTCTAAATCGCATGGTGGAATAATAATATTTTCGGCATCATCTTGTACAGTACCGAGTGTAGTTACTTCCGGTTCTTTCGCAGCCGTCATAATAATTTTTAAAAGATGACTATCTTATTTACAATGGTTACACATCCTCAACACCAAAATCTTTGAGTCGAGCTAATAGTTCGGCAACACGTTGCTGTGCGAGTTCTTTTTGTTGCCGTTCCGCTTCAGCACGTTCTGAGGATGTTGGTATTAATTCCCCTTCAAGAGAAAAGTATCTTAATTTCGACTGGTAAATTCCTAAAAATAACTCTAACTGCTGACTCCACAACCAACCCGAAGCATTAGCAACGATTGCCTCATATTTTCCTGCCATCAAGCGAAAACCTTGAAACTCCAAAGTTTCGGGATGAAACCAAAAATATTCAGGAGTGCGAAAGGTATCTTGGTAAAGTTCCTTTTTTGTGGTGCGGTCAACCCTCGCAGTACTATTCGAGAGTAATTCGACAATTACATTTGGATACTTACCAGCTTCAACCCACAGCATCCAGCTACGACGCGGACGATTGCTGCAACCCAAGACAACAAAAAAATCGGGTCCTCGAAATTCGCGGGTCGTAATTCGATCTTCGCTATAGTAAATTGTCAGATTTCCAGTTGCATAGAAATCATCGCGGCTTCGCCAATACCATTTTAAGCAAGCCAATAATAATTCGATTTGGTCGCGGTGCAGGTCACTTTCCAACTCTGGTTCGTCACTTTCTAAATCGCATGGTGGAATAATAATATTTTCGGCATCATCTTGTACAGTACCGAGTGTAGTTACTTCCGGTTCTTTCGCAGCCGTCATAATAATTTTTAAAAGATGACTATCTTATTTACAATGGTTACATATCCTCAACACCAAAATCTTTGAGTCGAGCTAATAGTTCGGCTACACGTTTCTGTGCAAGTTCTTTTTCTTGCCGTTCCGATAAAGCTTGCTGTTGAGCAGATAAAACTTTTTGTTGTGCGGCTGACTCACGTTCTGAGGATGTTGGTATTAATTCCCCTTCCATAGAAAAGTATCTTAATTTCGACTGGTAAACTCCCAAAAATAACTCTAACTGTTGACTCCACAACCAACCCGAAGCATTAGCAACGATTGCCTCATATTTTCCTGCCATCAAGCGAAAACCTTGAAACTCCAAAGTTTCGGGATGAAACCAAAAATATTCAGGAGTGCGAAAGGTATCTTGGTAAAGTTCCTTTTTTGTGGTGCGGTCAACCCTCGCAGTACTATTCGAGAGTAATTCGACAATTACATTTGGATACTTACCAGCTTCAACCCACAGCATCCAGCTACGACGCGGACGATTGCTGCAACCCAAGACAACAAAAAAATCGGGTCCTCGAAATTCGCGGGTCGTAATTCGATCTTCGCTATAGTAAATTGTCAGATTTCCAGTTGCATAGAAATCATCGCGGCTTCGCCAATACCATTTTAAGCAAGCCAATAATAATTCGATTTGGTCGCGGTGCAGGTCACTTTCCAACTCTGGTTCGTCACTTTCTAAATCGCATGGTGGAATAATAATATTTTCGGCATCATCTTGTACAGTACCGAGTGTAGTTACTTCCGGTTCTTTCGCAGCCGTCATGGGGAATATTCACTTGATAAATATCTTTTAGTTTAACTCGACAATTTGCGGCGATACCGCGAAGTGGTTGCCAATAGCCGAAGCGCTCATGGCTGAAAAGGCACGTTCGCAGAATCAAACAACTTACAATCGACTAATATTTTGAGCATATCCGCAGTGCTTACAGTAAGGTAAATATTTATAAGTGCGATTATGACAATTTGGACATTCAATCAGTTGATCGTAACCGCAGTGAGGACAATAATTGTCATGGTGGCGAATCTTCTTGGCACAATTGATGCAGCGTACTTGTTCAACTCTTTTTGCTGCCTGTAGTTTAGTATTGAAAACAATTTTTTGAAAAAATTTGATAATTCCAAAACCAATCAATGGAATCAGTAATATATAAACATAACTAATTAAGAATAGTAATCCACCAAATAAAGTTTGAATAATATCAAAAACAAATTTAAATACTACGCCGATTTGGAGGAATTCAAAGATTTTTAGAAGCAATGGTATAGAAAAAATGACCAGTAAATGCCAACTCATCAGCGAAATTAGTCCATAACCTCTACGTTGAGCAAAATTATGAACTGACAATGCGATAATAATTAGCGGTAAAAGGAAAAATGCTTGAAAAACAAGTTGAATACTTGGATACCAGAATGAAGCTTTTTGATAGCCTTTCTCAACTCGATTGAATTGATTTGCATCTTTAAGTAAAGTAATATAATTTGTAATTTCCGGTTTAGTTAGTAGTTCATTTTTAAGATTTGAGATTTCATTCTTAAGATTAGAAATTTTACTTTGATTTTGTTCTAATTGTTGTTTAGCTTTTTCCGCAGCGACCGAGTTTATAGATTGTTCGCGGGCTTGTCCAGCAATTTTTTCTAAGAGTGTTGAATCATATTGGGTACGAATATTACGATTACTTTCTTCAAATTTGCTTATTTGCCCTTGTTTTAAATCGATAGCTTTTATAATTTGCTGATTTTGGAGATTATTAATCTTCTTTTTGGTATCGGCAAACTGCAAACATGTTTTAGAGACGTTACCTAAATTTCTAGCTTCATTTTGTGGGTCGATTTGCTGAAAAGGCTGATTATTAGTATTATTTCTGAGATGATTTTGAAGAATTTGATAATCTTTGTCTTTATTAGTTTGCGTTCGGTAATCTTTCCACTCGGAATAACAGGGGTAAGCTTGTGAAGGGCTAATATACCATCTACTAATATCATTTAGCCCTGTAAAAACATTAACTAAAATAAAAATATCAATAAAAATAATAACAATCAAACTTACCTTATTAAGAGGTTGATTATTGATTATTCTTGTTTTATTGAATAAGAACCTCAAAAAATTACGTATTCTAGTAAACATATTCTTAATAATTAAAATTACTCTCTTCCCGCTATAAGATTACTATAAAATTTCGTTATCTCTTTGTATTTTAATGCGCCCTTTTCGGTTAATTTATACTTAAATTCTTACATGTCTAATATAGTTTAATGTTTAATGTAATGTAGTGGTGCTTTTAATTAATTTTGACAAGTCGTGAAGGTCAGATCCCCGACTTCTTCAAGAAGTCGGGGATCTAGCAATCCCTCAGAACTATCGATTGCCTAAGATACATCTATTCAAATCGCAAAATACTATAATAAGTATTAATACATATGCGTATATTGGCAATAGGAGACTACTACCCATAATAGGGTGGAACCCGTTATGCATATTCTTAGCAAGTTATTGAGCAAAAAATTATAATAGTAGTAAGTTAAAAAATAAACGCACTTCTCCATGAAAATACAGTCATCAGTATTAGTCCATTTAGGATTTGGCAAATACGTGCGCTCCGATCAAGTGACAGCTGTAATACCAATTGAGGAAGAACGCGGACCGGGACGGCGTACATTTGTTCATTTACACGCACAAAACGACCCAATTGTGGCATCGCGTGCTGAAGATACGATTGTGCGCGATTTAGTGCAGGAACCGCGTGAAGTTACCCAATCGCGTCAGCAGCAGGAGATTCTTCAAGATTTGTTGGTAGATTTGGGTAACGTCAACTCCACTGTACGTCGTATTAGTCGTGACGAAGGTGGTTTAGATTTAGAGCGCTTAGAGCGACGTATCCGCGAAGTTTTAGAGAATTAATTGAGTAATACGGCAGGATTCTGAATTAAGGAGTCATAAGTAAATAATTGTAGGTTGGGTGGAGCGTAAGCGAAACCCAACATTTTTGCGCTCAACAACATTTTATATCTGAATTTACTCCAATTCTACTTTCTATAAAAGCCCAACGACACCATAATAGACGCAAGCAACAGCACCAACGATGTAAACAAACCAAGTTAGGAAAAAACCAACAGCACGACTTGGTGAGGGACCATAGGTACTTATCAAACCCCAAGCATGAGCAATACGACCGACTGTAAGCGCAATTCCCAAAAGCCACAATAACCAAGCTTGCGATCGCGCTTCAACTCCTTCTGGGGAGTATTGCATTAACTCCAACGCGAGCATAAACAGCAACGCAAGGGGAACATATTCAGTAAAATTGCCATAGGCACGAACTTTACGTTGTAACAACCCATCATCACTTGTTTTCGTAGGGACTGACTTTTGGGTATAACTTTCGATAAAAGCTGCCCATGCATTGGGCTTTTCGAGGTAGTTCGGTTGTGTTGCAACATCTTCCTTTGACTCTCCATGCCAAATTCGAGTACTTGTTCGCTCCATGACGACAATATAGGAGAGTACAAAAGCAACGAACCCGTTTAACCCAATGAAAAGCGTTGAAATAGGAACAGGATTATGCATATATAATTATTAATTCGATTATTGTACTTCAAGTGTATTTGACTTTTTACAGAAACCTTACGGGCTGTTAAAATAAGTAAAAACTGAATTATTGGCGTTCATAAGGATATTATTTATGCCTCTGACTGAACTTCTACCACAGTTAAAGGGACTATCTTATACAGATAAACTGCAACTTCTTCACTTTTTGATTACAGAATTACTTAACGAAGCGGGTGTAACTCCCCTAGACACGCAAGAGGGGGTTGCTATTCACAACCTACAGAATTCATTTGAAGCTGCTGCTGTTTTAGCAAAAGCGTTGGCAGAGCATCAAGCCGCAAAGCATGGTTGATAAGGTTAGGTTTTCCTTTACTGAACTCGATCCGAACATGGGTGCATTTAGTACGTTACCCTACCTACCACTTACGCTTACCTATCAAAATCGCTCTCTAAATATTTCGGGTTTATTAGACACAGGTGCAAGCGTAAATGTGTTGCCCTATGAAGTAGGATTGAGGTTGGGGGCTATTTGGGAACGTCAGACGTTCTCTATTCCACTTGGTGGGAATTTAGCTCGGTTCGAGGCAAGGGCATTGGTTGTGACGGCAATTGTTGATACCTTCGAACCTGCGGATTTAGCTTTTGCATGGACGATGGATAGAAATGCTCCCTTAATTTTGGGACTCATAAATTTTTTTCAAGCATTCGATGTATGCTTTTATCGGGCAATAATGTTCAATTTCTTGGTCGGTGTATCCTAACTTATATAAATGCGACCCATAATCAGGATATAAACTTTGAGGTCTTGGTATGTAACTGAGTACAGTGTATGGAGATAACAGTTTCTCAACCTCTGACCATTTATTTGTAATATCATGCAAATCTGCTTGAAAAATAGGTTCGATTTGACTAATATGAAACACAGTTAATTGACGACCGTTGCATAGAGCATATAAATTTACTCGAACTTCAGGATGAATTGCATAACTGTATACTTGCTACACATTTACACCATTGATTATATTTTCATCTGGGTGCTTCGCATCCAAAACCCAAGCAAACTTATTTTTGATGCGTAATAAATAATCTGGGACTATGTATACATTTCGTTTTTTTGATCCGAACATTACAAAGGGATGTAACAATGACTTACTTCGTAGAATTTGAAAGTCACCACGCGCTTTGTATTCTAAAGCGTGTAGAAGTGGTGTTATGAGTTCCTCTCGAACAGAATCCTCTTTAAAGTTAGGTGAATTAAGCAACTTGAAATCAAAATCATTGAATAAATGTTGTGTCATTAACCATTTTACCTAATACTCAGTTTCTTAAATGTTACCACTTATTTCTAAGTATTTAGGATGTTATTTATATCTTTAACTGAACTTTTACCGCACTTAAAAGAACTATCTTACAAAGATAAGTTATAATTTCTTCACTTTTTAACTACAGAATTGCTCAACGAAACGGGTTTAATTCCTTTAAATTAGTAGCAAAATGGGGTTGCTATTCCTAACCTGCATGACTCATTTGAGGTTGCTGCTGTTTGAGCAAAAGCTTTAGCAGAGTATCAAGCCGCAAAGCGTTGTTAATAATAGCTTTTGCGTGGACGATGGATAGAAATGCTCATCGAATCACCAAGCTTCCTGCTCAGGATTACAAAGTATCATCAACTATAACTGTACCACCTTCATAAAAGTCGATACTAAGATGATAATCTTCAAGCAGCGCAGTTCCAATAAGTGGACGACGACCCATAGCCAGCACTGCAATATTACGTTCTACACCATTCCATACAATTGTTGCCAAATAAACGGCTGTTTCAACGTTTGAATTATTAGCAAGGTTCGCGTTGATATTGATGAGATAGGATAAGCCAAGGTCAGCAACTACAGAAGGTGGTAAGGTTAGAAAACCTTCAAAACCTGTATCAATAACACACTCAATTTCTACATCTGAACGCTCTGCTAAACGAACAATCAGACCCATCCTTGCCTGAAGTCCCACTACAGTCCCGTGTATCATTATGCAGTCCTAAGCAATGTGCCACCAACTGCATAAACAGCATTAAAGCCAATTCTTTCAGCCCAAAGTGCTGCATCAGCTTGCTTGGCTCGTAATTGCAAACTAGTTATAACCAAATCATCCCCAATTTCGTAGTCACCCGTTTCGACATTAATCGAGATAATCTTACCAATATTTTCTACCGTTTCTACGCGGGCACGAAGATTTTTCTCATACAGTTCCTTGCCACGTCGAGCGATTTCTTCGCCATCAAATTTAGGCTTGAGCATGACATAATCCTTCTTTAAGGTACTAAGCACATTACCTCATTATAGTGCAGAAGCCACATTCGAGCGTTGACCATAGAGTGCGATCGCGTTTACCCCACTCCCAAAGCCTGAGTATTGCGCTTTAGTAAATAGGGTTGATCGTGAAGTGCGATACCGCTACGCAGATAGTTCAAAGCTTTTACGTAAATTCTTCGGATGTGTCTTTTGCTTGTTTTCTTCGCTCTCGAATTTCATCTTTCCATTTTGCAAGCTGCGTACATTCGGGTTTACCAGTCAACATTTCTCTTGCCCAGTGTTCGCAGTTATAACTCAGTTTATTCCACACGCGGCGATTGAGCTTTCTGGACTCTCTTATTCGTTCTTCAATTTGACTATATGTAATTGACTCTGGGATGTGCATTTGCACAAACCATTCTGGAGAGTAAGGAACTTCATGGATATATCCAAATCCTTTTTCTACAAGGCTGTTTTGAACTTTTACTGTTGCCCCAGTAAAAAAATGGGCAACTCTAAATCCTTTGGAACTTGGAATCACAACTCCATAATGATCGTAGTCTTTATTATTTTCATCTTTACAGTGAATAGCTACAAGGTCGCCAATCTTTACAACCTCATCATTTCCATCGTGTATATCATGCTCTCTATCAAGAAGGGTTATGTAATTAGAGAGATCCAATAATTGTATCTCAATAGATCGAAATACAGACTCAGTCCATTTTGGATTGAAGTCGGGCATAAGCACAACAATTTGATTAAATCTTTCTTTTGCCCACTTGAGATGATTTATTAAAGTGCGAAGGGATTGAGCATACTTCTTTGGATTAAGATTATGGAAACTGGTATCAATCTCAATTTCCAGACATTCAGCAGCACGCTTACAGATATCTATAATTTCTTTATCCTTAGTGTGTCTTGCTATTTGAGACAGTTCATCACGAAAAGTACCATTATGCAGATGATTCTGAATATCAGCAAATGAATGCAGAACCTGGGCAGAGTTTGGATTTGTCGGCATACACTATTCGCTATTTCAGAGACTAATCTTTAATTTTCCTGCGTTCTTCTTTCTGCTCTGTCTCTATTTTTTCAATGAGATGTTCTGAAATAACAGGGGCTACAGCTTCAGCAATCTTAGACCCAAAACTTGCGGCTTTACCAGCAGCACCTATTGATTCGGATTTCGGTATGATAGACATGGTTTAGTCCTTAGCTTTTAGTATTGACTATTAGTAATTGACTATATTATGTCAAAATATCTGCTTGGGCATAACTGTTAATTATACGGAATATCTCTACATAACTATCCCGTGCAGGGTAATTATATAGAAGATTCTTCGTAGATAGTACCGTTTTCTAAGCTACGTTTTTGAAACGAATTTCCTTCTTCATCTACACGAGAAATTGGAGCGCTATTCCCCTCAATGTAAAGATTATCTATAAACACGACAACTGAACCAGGTAATAATTTGGAGTGAAATCTGTATAAAAATCGCTCAACTTCTGATTTGCGAATATGCGACCACCAAAAGCCTGCAAAACCTGCCGTGAACTTAGTGTCTACAACTTTTTGTAGCGAAAACGCATCATCCTGTATAAATCTAACTTTGTTACTTGAAATCAATTTACTTTGTGCAATGTTCAATACCTCAGAGTTAACATCAGTGGCAACGATAGACAAAGCTGTTTGTGCGATGGCTTGAGTCCAAAAACCTGTTCCACAGGCAACTTCCAATACGTGATGGTTTGAAAGGGTAGCACTCACCCACGATTTAAGGGAGTCTAAAGAATGAAAATATCTTGCGATAGATGTGGCGCATTCACAACGACTGCGGGTCTTACTTTTGAACCCGACAGATCCGAAAAAGGATACCGAACCAAGATGATGTCATTTTTTGAGTAGCTGGGCATAGACATCATCCTCACTATTATCCCAAATAGTATCCAATGAGACTTGGCTCGTCTGAAGCCAAAACTCAGACTCCTCATCCGGCAAAAGTGTTACTAACACTCTTGTTCCTTCAGGAAGCTCTCCTGGTTCCACCAATTCAATTTTGCCTTGGCGAACATTAGCGCAGAAGGTTTTCAGCATCATGTATCTACAGTGGCAACAATTTTGATCTTAATTCATTAGCACTAATTCCAGCTTGCTTGTGGGTCTCTACTCGACCAATTAACATCAAATGTAATACGTGTCACATTCTCAATATCCCCTGACATCCCCGCATACCCGTACAGCAATTGTGAAAAACTCGATAAGATATAAAAGTAGACAATTCTTAACCATTATTTATCAATGCTGGTTTCCTCCTCTAGCTTGTCCAAGGTCAAAGAATCAGTAAAGGAAAAGATATTCTTCGGTAACGAACCAAGTGCCGAACTAATCGCCATTTTGACTGTGTACTTTGTCCAAGGTATCTTGGGGTTGGCGCGTCTTGCCGTCAGCTTCTTCCTGAAAGACGAACTGCGGCTTGGTCCGGCGCAGGTTTCAGCACTTTTTGGGATTGTTGCATTACCTTGGATTGTTAAGCCGCTGTTTGGTTTTATCTCGGATGGTTTGCCAATATTTGGTTATCGCCGTCGCCCTTATTTAATCGCTTCGGGGATATTGGGGACGATATCTTGGGTCAGCCTCGCAACAATTGTACATAATCCAATTTCGGCAACGGTTGCGATCGCACTCGGTTCGCTGTCGGTTGCAGTTAGCGATGTTATCGTTGATTCGCTGGTTGTCGAACGTGCCAGAGGTGAATCGCAGGCTAAAGCTGGTTCGCTACAATCCTTGTGTTGGAGTGCTTCTTCCTTGGGAGGATTAATGACCGCTTACTTTAGCGGGCTGCTTTTAGAACACTTTACGACCCGTACCGTTTTTTGGATTACTGCAAGCTTTCCACTGATTGTTTCGGGTGTGGCTTGGCTAATTGCGGACACACCAATTAGCAAAGATAATCAGCACAACGACGAATCAATTAACGTCAAGCACCAATTCAAACAACTTCGCCAAGCTGTAACGCAAAAAGCAATTTGGCTGCCTACAGCATTTATATTTATTTGGCAAGGTACACCAACGGCTGATGCGGCTTTTTTCTTTTTTACCACTAACGAATTGCACTTTGAACCCGAATTTTTAGGAAGGGTGAATTTAATCACAAGTCTGGCAGGGTTAGCTGGGGTTTGGATATTTCAGCGCTTTCTTAAGACCGTTCCTTTCCGGGTCATTTTTGGTTGGAGTACAGTATTCTCCGCAGTATTGGGAATGACAATGCTGCTACTCGTAACCCATGCAAACCGTTCTTTAGGTATCGATGACCGCTGGTTTAGTTTGGGTGATAGCTTGGTTCTCACGGTTATGGGGCGAATCGCCTTCATGCCAGTATTGGTTCTAGCGGCAAGGTTGTGCCCTCCTGGTGTCGAAGCGACTTTCTTCGCCTTGTTAATGTCGGTTCATAACTTAGCGGGGTTGCTTTCCTACGAATTAGGTGCAGGGCTAATGCATTTGATGAAGATTACTGAAAGTAACTTTGATAACTTGCCGTTGCTAGTAATTATTACTAACGTGAGTACGCTATTACCGTTACCATTTTTGAATTGGTTGCCTGCTGCTGATTCGCAAAGTGCAACTGGGACACTACCCGCTTCCGCCCAAAATGCAGAGCAATCGTTTATACCTGAGTTTGTGCCGGAATTAGTGCCAGGTACAGAAGCGGTTGAGTAATTATAGTTTTTTCGTGTTCCCGATGACCCGCCTACGGTTTACAACCGTAGGCTGATAGCGAAAGTCATCTAAAAGATGACTCAATTAAATTCAGTCTATTTTAATGGAATCCGGACTGCTTCTGCTTGGAATTTGTAATCCCAAGCAGTAAATATGGATAACGTCGCAAAGTATCAATATTCAGAAATCTAAAATCTCAAATCTGAACATGCAAGGTTTTCAACTTTACGAACACGCAACAACAGTACCGCCAACAGCTTCTTATACCCGCGATGATTGGCAAGGTGGATATAAATCGCTCAAAGATGAGTATGATTACTGGATTGATGATATCGAGGGGGAAATTCCCCAAGAACTCGAAGGAACTTTATTTAGAAATGGTCCTGGCTTGTTTGATATAAATGGACAGCGAATTCATCATCCGTTTGATGGGGATGGAATGATTAGTAAAATTACTTTTACTAACGGACGCGCTCATTTTCGTAACCGTTTTATTCGTACCGAAGCGTACCTAGAAGAACAAAAAGCAGGCAACATTCTTTATCGGGGTGTTTTCGGTACGCAAAAGCCAGGTGGTTGGTTGTCGAATATTTTTGATTTTAAGTTGAAGAATATTGCCAACACCAACGTTATTTATTGGGGTGGTAAATTACTCGCGCTTTGGGAAGCTGCCGAACCGCATGTTCTCGACCCTGTAACTTTGGAAACATTGGGTAAGGAATATTTCAACAGTGTGTTGTCGTCAGGTGAAGCTTTTGGGGCGCATCCTCATTTAGACCCTGCTTGTGCAATAGATAATAGAAATCCTTGCATGGTCGATTTCTCGATTAAACCCGGACTTTCCACCACAATTACGGTTTTTGAATTAGATACAACAGGCAAAATCATTAGAAAACACGCGCATAGCGTTCCGGGTTTCTGTTTTATTCACGATTTTGTCATTACCGAAAATTACTGTATCTTCTTTCAAAATCCCGTTGCATTTAACCCGATTCCCTTCGCTTTGGGAATACGCGGTGCGGGTGAATGCATTAAGTTTCAACCGAATCAACCGACTAAAGCTATTGTGATTTCCCGCAATCCCAAGGAAAAGGGAATAAAAATTCTGGAAACGCAATCGGGTTTTGTTTTCCATCATGCAAATGCGTTTGAGGAAAATGGTGAAATCGTCATTGACTCGATTTGCTACGAAGCTTTACCCGAAGTTGAACCCGGAAGCGATTTTCATGAAGTTGATTTTGATGCGCTTAAACCCGGACAACTTTGGCGTTTTCACCTGAATTTAGACGAACAAAGCGTGCGACGCGAGTTAATCGAACCGAGATGTTGTGAGTTTCCAAGTTTGCACCCCGATAAAGTCACCCTCAAGCACCGCTATCTATATATGGGTGCTGCACATGGTGAAACTGGTAATGCACCTTTGCAGGCTTATGTCAAGGTAGATGTCGAAACAGGGGGAAAACAACTTTGGAGTGCTGCACCGCGAGGATTTGCAGGAGAACCGATTTTTGTACCGCGTCCGAATGGAACCAGTGAGGATGATGGTTGGGTGCTGGGGTTGATATATGATTCCGATAAACGTCGTTCGGATGTGGTGATTTTGGATGCGAGAGATTTTGGTAAGGGTGCTATTGCGAGGTTGCATCTTAAGCATCATGTACCTTATGGGTTACATGGAAATTTTGTCAATGAAGTATTTTTGCCAAATTGATAAAACATAACTGTAGGGGCACGATATAACCGTTGGGGCACGATATAACCGTAGGGGCACGATATATCGTGCCCCTACAGCCAAATAAAAAAACACAGGTAATCGTAGTGTTTTTACCCGTGTTCGCCAACTAGTATGTATCTCTGGTGTTCTTATCTTAATATTTTTTTAGCTGCGCTTAACAAAATTATACAAAAAAACTGTAACTATTTTTACAATAATTCCATATTGAACCTAAAAAGCGGGATAATCGAACTATAGAAAGCACAGCGTCGGGGATTTCCTTATGATTTCAACTTCTTTATTACCCCTCGAAACACCAACTCCCGCGCATATCTGTCCCTTTGACCAAGCTTGCAGCTACCTTGAAGCTGCTGCGAAAGAATTAAAGCTTGAGCAAGGATTATTAGAAATACTCAGCAATCCGCGCAAAGTTATCACCGTTTCGATTCCCGTTAAATTAGATAACGGTGAAATCAGAGTTTTAGCCGGACATCGGGTGCAGCATTCAGATATTTTGGGACCTTACAAAGGTGGTGTTCGCTACCATCCAGCGGTGACGTTACGCGAAGTCTCCGCACTGGCAATGTTGATGACTTGGAAATGTGCGTTGTTAGGAATCCCCTTTGGTGGTGCGAAAGGTGGAATTGCAATTGACCCGAAAAAATACAGTGCTGGAGAACTCGAACGCATTACGCGACGTTTAGTGAGCGAGTTAATTAAGGATATTGGTCCCTCCGTAGATATACCAGCGCCCGATATGGGAACTTCGGCGCGAGAAATGGCTTGGATGATGGATACATACTCGGTAAACGTTGGTCACGCTGTACCGGGAGTTGTCACGGGTAAGCCACTGTCGGTTGGCGGTTCGCTGGGGCGAGAAATGGCAACGGGGAGGGGTGTAATGATTGTTGTCCGTGAAGCGCTGGCAGATGCGGGTAAGTCGTTGTCGGGTGCGAAAGTAGCGATTCAAGGTTTTGGTAATGTTGGGGGTGCTGCTGCTTTGCTGTTTCAGGAAGCGGGTGCAAAGGTAATTGCTGTATCGACTGGTGCAGGTGGAATATATTCGGAAGTTGGTTTAGATATTCCATCTGTGAAAAAATATGTGGCAGAGAATCGCAGTTTGGTTGATTATCCCCAAGCTGCGGCTATTAGTAATGCTGAGTTATTGACTTTACCATGCGATGTCTTGGTTCCCGCAGCTTTGGAAAACCAAATTACCGAAGATAATGCGAACCAAGTCCAAGCGCGAATAGTTGCAGAAGCGGCAAATGGCCCAGTGACAATGGGTGCGAGTTTGTTGTTGGAAGCGCGAGGTGTAACGGTTTTACCCGATATTTTAGCAAATGCGGGTGGTGTGGTTGTGAGTTATTTGGAGTGGGTGCAGGGTTTATCTTATTTGTTTTGGGATGAGAAGCGCGTTAATAGCGAGATGGAAGCTTTGATGGTACAAGCATATCGTCGAGCGATCGCACAAGCGAAGCAGCGGCAGATTAATTTACGGTTAGCAGCTTATACTTTGGGTGTGGGGAGAGTGGCAAAAGCTCTGACGGATAGGGGTTTGTATCCCTAGAAAAGGAGTAACGAAGATGAGTCGGGTTGTGGAAAAAGCGATCGCATAACTATTTGTGTATTGAGTTTTACTCCGACTTTAACAAAAATATAGTTTACAAGTACGAAAGTAGTGATTATGCGATCGCAAAATAATTTAATGCTTGTTTGTTGAAGACTTAATGTAAAAGTAGACATATTCACTTTAGGTATTTTAATTCAATTGTTCCAATATTTGACTAGCAGATAATACAGGCAATCCTGCATCTACAAAATCTTGCACGTCACGAGTAATTATCGCATCTAAACCTTGAGCTACAGCACAAGCTGTCTGAACAGCATCTTCAAAATCTTTCATCTCAGATGCCAAGGCTGCTTCTATAACTGTACGATTAACAGGACAAATTTCCATCACTGCCAAGGTCGTAGAAACCGCTTGTCTTGCCCTTTCAATACTTTTGGTTTGCCTTCTGGCAATGTAAAAAATGTCTGTTAGTGTCGTTGCAGTGACATAACCAACTACTTTTTGCGAACCAATAGCTTGGAATAATGCTTCTGCATCCTGTAAAAATGGCTCTCGCTGTAACAAAAAATCCAGAATAATGTTAGTGTCAATCAATACTCTCACTAAAGATATTTCTCCACCCGATGTTCTTCTAGCATTTGCTCAACCTCAACGTCAGTAGGTGGTGCTTGATCGGTTTTCAACATACCTCGCATTCGGTCTATCAATATCTTTCGGTTGGTTTGAGGACTGTTAGTGTCCTGCAAAGATTGAATTATGGCATTAACTAGTTCAAGGCGATCGCTTACAGATAATTTATAGGCTTGTTTTTTAAGTTCTTGCAACAACACGATTGGGGCAACTCCAAACAACGTTAATGTCTATTCTAGTACAACAGCATAGAGGCAAAGCTTTCTAACTAATACTTAAGATATTTCGGAAAATTTTATGGATTGCGTAATGCACCATGTACTTGATGATTACCAGCAATTACTACCACAGTTTGCTTGATTGCTGTAATTCTCCAGCATCCGTCAATTTTAGTCAATTGGTGGATGTAGTTTCCAGCCGTATCAAGCCGATTTTCTCCAGATTCACGAGTGGGGTCAAGTCGATAAATACGATATGCTGATTTACATTCGGCATAATTTCCTCTAATTGTTACCTCGTGATTCGTGCTGATATGTAGTGTTTTTAACCCTGTCAACCCACTTACTCGCTGTTGTATATATTCTTCTGCGGTAATTTGCCCTGGTGGTTCACCGCGAAATTCAAAATAGTCAATATCGATTTTGTTTGCTAAATGCACTCGCAGTTTTTGCCAGTTTTTATCATCGATTGCATTGGCAACGCCTACTATGGTATCTATAATTTTGGCTTGCTGAATCATCCAGCTAATATCGGATAGTTCTTCCATTGCATACCTTATCTAGTTTAGTTGTACTTGTAGGTTGGGTGGAGCGTAAGCGAAACCCAACGTTATCGATTATACTGTTTGCATTTTTTTGAGATTTGGAACATCGAAATGTTGGGTTTCGCTACACTTCGTTACGCTCCACCCAACCTACGCATAAATTATGCG
>CAXTCQ010000165.1:0-1845 GCA_964242965.1 uncultured Calothrix sp.
TTGTAGCAGGTTATGGTCACGAATTCGGACATGTCGTAGGGGTTAGATCCCCGACAACTTTTACGATGTCGGGGATCTGTTACTTACGAAAAGGTCAAAATTAATGACATGAGCCATTAGCTATTTCGGTAAATCTACCATTGCTAATACGTTTCCGCTTATACTCCCTACACCTTGCTCAAACTTGCGGTCTTGTTTACAAATTAGCATTGGCATTCCGTTTTGAGGAGACATTACTATCAACCCTTTAGCGTCAATTTGTTGCCCAAACAATTGGAAACGGTAGCGCATTAATAGCATTGCTAAAACAATCTTGATTTCCATCATTGCAAAACCAGCACC
Organism: uncultured Calothrix sp.; assembly: GCA_964242965.1. Lineage (GTDB taxonomy): Bacteria > Cyanobacteriota > Cyanobacteriia > Cyanobacteriales > Nostocaceae > JANNFJ01. The sequence goes on from CAXTCQ010000165.1 coordinate 343, forward strand.
GATACAAACACGCGACCCAGCACTAAAAGGGTTATATTCAAACATTGTTGGTTGAATTTTTTCCCAACGTTGGGGGTTAAATCGCTCTGGTTCGGAATATACTTCGGGCATATGGTGGGTTTGATAAATACTCACAAACACTTCGGTTCCCACTGGTAAATCGTAACCAACTAACGAAGTATCCTGCGAAATTACACGTCCATTCCAAGGTACAGATGGTAGTACGCGCATACTCTCTTTAATTACACGTTCTAACAAAGGTAGCTGCTGTAGTTGTTCGATGGTCGGTGCCGAGTCATGCAGCGTACTATCAAGTTCATCGAGTAAATCGGCAGCGACTTGAGGGTGTTGTGAAAGTAAGAACAAAGTCCAAGTTAGGGCATTAGCACTAGTGTCATGTCCGGCAAAATAGAAAACACCGAGATGTCCTAGTAACTCATCTTCAGTGAGTGTAATACCGCTATCTGCATCCCTTGCTTGGATAAGCATTGAGAGAACATCCCCGCTATCAATGCCATCTGCGCGTTTTTGTTGAATAAACACACGCATTTCGGCATCGAGTTCTGCCATTGCATTCAGCATATTATGGTAAGGAAAACCAGGAAAATCAAAGGGGAGAGCAACAATTGCCGGGTTTCCTTGCCGTCCAAAAACTTCTTTTAAAAGCGCTGTAAACCTATCCCCATCTTGACTAAAATCCTTCCCAAATAAAGTTTTAGTAGCGATACGCATTGTCAAGCGGCGCATCAATTCCAGAGTACTTACTACTTCGCCAATATTTAATTTATCGAGTTCCGATTGTGTAATTTCAACCATTGCATTGCGGTAAGATTCGATACGCTGCTTGTGAAAAGTAGGCATCAAAAGCTGTCGGTTTTGACGATGTTCTGCACCATTTACACCAAATAAACCCACAAGAAAATGCCTGAAAGATTCTGTACGCGGGGAATCATTACGCTTGCGGTATAAATGTCCAGTCAGCGGGCATTTGTGGTAAATGTCATGTTGAGTCGTAACTTCACGAACAACATCAGCGCCGTAAGCTAATACTGTACCCGGACAATTGGGATATGGTGAGTAAACATTAGTACCTCCACCTTCAGCTAAAGCGACAACGGAACCATAGGTTTCAAATAACTGACGCGACAAACCAATCGAATCGTCTAGAAACTTCAAAACTTGGGTTATGCGTCCAAAAAAAGGCGAAACACGGGGACCGGGTATTGTTAATTTGGGTTTGCTGGTAGATGCAATTATCATAGATATATTAAACTGTCTTCTAAAATACGGACATTATACCCCCAAGGAAATTGTCCAACAACTTGTTGGACAACTTCCTTATCACCGTTAAATATTCTCTTTTTACAATCAAACTTGTTGGTTTAACCAAGCTTGTAAATCAGAAATTGCCGCAAAATCAAGTAGAGCGTCACCTAACAACTCTAATTGCTCAATAGATAGTCCTCGAATTTGCTCAATTAACGACGCATCAATTTCACCAAA
>CAXTCQ010000165.1:1945-18212 GCA_964242965.1 uncultured Calothrix sp.
TCACTGCTAAATTCTGTTGCAAGTTATAAAGCAGTTCTAATGTCGCTTGATAGTGAGGGTCCCCAACCTACGTTAACTAAATGTTATTTAACCAAGCTTGTAAATCAGAAATTGCCACAAAATCAAGTAGAGCGTCACCTAACAACTCTAATTGCTCAATAGATAGTCCTCGAATTTGCTCAATTAACGACGCATCAATTTCACCAAATCTACGATTGAGTAAGCGTATAATTAGACGCTGTTCTCCTTCTTCCCTTCCTTGTTCCCTTCCTTGTTTCCTTCCTTCTTGTTTGGCTAACTCTCGGTCTTGCTGATACAGTGGTGCTAATCGCATAACTAACTCCCGATCTTCGTTTTCTATATTTTGATTCACTGCTAAATTCTGTTGCAAGTTATAAAGCAGTTCTAATGTCGCTTGATAGTGGGGGTGATTTGATGGTAGCGCTTCTAATTCATCAATTGCTAATTTTTGTACTGTTCCTCTACCCAGAAGCCTTAACCACAATGTCTCTGTAGTAGCTGGAAGCTGATGAATGGCAACAATAGCCGTCCTTAAATTCTCTGCTAAGAAATATACTCCTGGCAACCATCCAACCCCTTGAGTTGCACCAAACCCAGATAATAGTTTTTTGGATGCGGTGGGAGTGAGTACCCAAAGTTTTGGTACTGTTGATTCAACTAAGCGAGTTTTATTTCGCTTTGCTTCTCGCTGCAATCCACTTCTTACGTCTAATAGCTTTAACAGACAATCGCAAATATCCTCCTTGGGTGCAGGATTGCGAAATGGCTCGAAGATTGCCGGATAATAGGCAAATTTCCCTAATAGTCCCAGATTTTCTAACCCAGAAGTTTTCTCGCTTGCAGGAGTAAATAAAACATCAATTTCCCTAACCTCGGCTGCAACTCGGCTAGATGCTTTTACTTCGCCGTAAGATTCGAGTAATGCTTCAAGATAATCCTTAGCAAACTGGTCGTGTACAAAGCGTGTCATTCAATTTTTTATGCAACCAACAATAATTTAATTAAAGTACGTTTTGTGTGATTTATGTAAAGTATGGCTGATTGACTAAATAGACATAGGCGTGGAAATTAATTATGCGTTATACGAAACCTTCTAGAGACGCGAAATCCTTCTAAAGACGCGAAATTTCGCGTTACATTCTTTTTTACCAGATGCCTAATAGGAAGAGCGTAGGTTGGGTGTAGCGCATGAGCGTTACCCAACAGCCATTGTTGGGTTACACTTCGTTCCACCCAACCTACGTTAACTAACCCCAGCGGCTCTTAATATAGTCGGTAGCTTCTTTAACTTTCAACGCACGGTTGGAATTACCTGCGCGAATATAAAAATATTCTTCTTGCCCATCTTTGATATAAACAGGTCGTGGAGATGGTGAGATTGCAACTCGACATACGTCTTTTCCTTCGACTTGACCAAAGCTAATTTGAATACAAGTACCACAATCTTGACCGTAAGCATTGAGTAAGGATCTCATGAGATTATTAGCATAAGTATCGCGGTTTTTACGGTTATCGAATTTTTTAATGTAGTCGCATTCGATACCAACTATTGAGCCATCGTCATCAATACCAATGAGCAATGTACCTCCTTTCTCAACATTTAAAAAGGCAGCTACTACTTCACTAATGCGTTTGTTGAATTTTTCTTTTTTGTTTCGGGGAATATCCCACCATGCTGAAGCTTTGAATTCGACCTCAATGCTTTCATCTTGCTGAATTAATGCAGCGATTTCTATGTCTGTAGCTTGTGGTGCAAGGGTGCGATAGGCTGCTAATGCGTCTTGTTTGACTTGTTCTTGAACGATGGGAAAGGTAGTGAGGATGTATTCAAATTCTGATTCGGTTAAGCCGTAGAGGTGCGCTATCATTCCGTCGAGTTCAGCACGCAGTTTTGCTCTTTCGCTTTCGTCGGTGACTCCGTTTGTATGGGATTCTAGCCCGACTTCTTGTGCTAGTTCGTCATATTCTGGGGTGGTGCAGATGAGTTTGGCTGCGCGTTCGACGATTTCAGAGAAGTAGCGATCGCTTTCTGTTAGTCGGGGAAGGGGTAGTTGATAAAAAATAAACATCGAGATTGATGTTGTAACTCGCTGTCGAGCGATGAAATCAAAAGCAAAAGAGTTTAAAAACCCGCATACATAGACAAGCTCTTGATAAGTGATAGTTGATTTATCTAAATTACTCAAAAACAATTTATGATTAGCAAAAACATTAATAGGAAGTAGATTTGCAATTAGAGTACGTGCATCAGTATTTCTAGCAATTTCACGAAATGCTAATCTATATTTTTGATAACTTAATCTTTGTTCATTTTCTTGCTGTTTTCTTAAAATTACTTCACGCGCTTCTAATTCATTTATCCAATACTGAGGTTTACCCCACTGATGGGTAAATTGATGAATCATCTTACCTTCGTAAAGTGGAAGTCTCCCTTTTCCTGATTGTTGCTTAAATAAATGACTATCGTTAGTCATATGAAATTCATTGGACAAAACTAAATTCCACTTACCTTCTATCTTGTCTCCTAGCAAAGGAAACTTAAGCATTTTTTCAGCGATACGAACATCTACCTTATTCTTAAACTCCATCACTGAAAGCGAATCAGGTGAAAGTCTCCGCACCATATCAACACTAATTGGTAAACTATCTTGATTAGGAAATCTCTCCAACTCCTGTACATCAAGCCGCATAAACGCAGATGGAAATTCCGTTGTTACACCACCTTTCTCAAAAGAAAGGACAACTATTTTAAATCGACTATCTACACCTTCAAAAACAGCTTTACGATTCTCAAGGCAGAATAACCCGGTAACTTGGGATTGATTAAACAGCATTTCCCGTAGTTGCTTACTACCTAAATCAGTGTAAATCCCGCTAGGGATAACAATTCCGCATTCACCACCAGTAAGTAAGAGGTTAAAACACCTTTCTAAAAATAGCTTGTAGAGATTAATATCTGTTCCAGCCTTTTTCCCATTGACAATTGAAATCTGATTTTTATACTCTTCCGACGAACGGTAATAAGCACTGACATAAGGATATTGACTTTGATACTCTAACCATGCTTCGGCAATTTCAGTATTTTGTAAAAGTTTGTTTTGTTCTTTTTCAAAAGCCTTAATATCCATCTTGTTCTTCGTCACTAATTCATTATGCTCTGCAAAAAACTCTTTTGCTTGTGGTTTAAATATTTCCCAAGGTGGATTAGTAATAATCGCATCAAATCCACCTCGTCCTAAAACCTTATCAAAATGATAACCCCAATGAAAAGGCTTTAACGCTGTAATATCCTTCGCAGTCAACACCCGCTTCGTCGGTTTCCCAGTTAACTGAACTTCCTCATATTTAATCCCCAATCGCTGACTAAACTCATCCAATAACAAAGTATTTAACTTTTTTTGCGATTTTTTATTGAGGTTATCGATATGGGTTCGCAAGTTTAGTAACCTTGTATCTTGATGGGTTCCCACGTCAGCACTTACAAACTTTTCCTCACCAGGAATAAAAGCATGTCGCTTGTAAAGTTCAATCGATTTATTTTTTTCTTCAACAATAGCTTTATAATTATTTGCTGCCAGCGTTTGTAAAAGATTACCTTGCTTCGAGTTGCCAACTGTATCAAAAACTGTTTCATCAACTTTGATTAACCCAATTAGCGAATTACCCGCCATAATATTAAAATCAATATTAGGTAGCGGTTCTAATTCGCTGACATCATGAGCAGAGGAAACCAACGCTAGGAAAAGACGTAGTTTAGCAATTTCCGTCGCTTCCTCCATGATGTCAACACCATAGAGGTTATCAGTGACAATCCGCTTTTTAATATAGTATGATAGAGATTTATGTAACTTTCTAATATCGTTAAGTTCGCTTTTTAAATTTGCATCCCCTATTAAATCAATTGTCCCAATCGCTGCACTATAAACTTGAATCAAAGTTTTCATCCCAGCAATCAGGAAAGCACCCGAACCGCAAGCTGGGTCGAGAATCGACAAGTGGGGGAGAATATCTTTAATCAGTAGACGACAGACATTAGCATCCAATTTAATGAACAGTTCGTTAATATCTTCAAACGATTTATATTTATCTGATATTGCATCATTAACGCGGTCTACAATTAACTTGTGAATTGTGCGATCGCAAAGGTATTCTGTAATTTGCGGTCTTGTATAATACGCTCCGAATGCTTTTTGGTTAATGTACTTTTCAAAAATGTACCCTAAAACATCCGGATTTATTTCATCATCTTTGCCTTCGGGTGTATCATCTAAGTTCCAAGAATAACAAGCAAATAAATTGAGAACTTGCTCGAATGCTTCATCAGCGATATTAATATTATATTCTTGCTCGATGCGATGTCTTAAAAATAATCCCCCATTCAGATATTTAATTCTTCCGACCAAAGCTTCCACTGATGGGTCGCGTTGGTCTTCAGGTTTAGCAAAACTTTCAAAAAATAATACTTGGAGAAACTCTTGATAAAATAAATTTTCGCCTCTTTGTTACTGTACCAGTAATAATTTGATAGTTCCACTCACCATGAAAGGTATCCTTTTAAATTTTTAGATTTTATACTAAAAACGGCTTAGAACTGTCATTCTGAACCCTTCACGGAGTTTACCTTGAGCGTTCGCGTAGCGTGTCCCCTTGGGACGAGCGCGAAGGGTTCGAGGGCAGGCTCCGTAAAGAATCTCCGAGATGCTACCCTGCGGGAACGCGAAGCGCGAACACTTCACTGCGTTACGTTCAGCATGACATAAGTTCAGTTTTTACCCGTTTGCAGTATAAGTAAAATTTGCTAAATATGAAGTTTTTATAATTACCTAAACACGTATGACTTTGATATTATTTACTATGCCAAAAGTAAAATACTCACTAAATGGCGAGAAAAAAGCGATCAAGAGAGCATATAATAGCAGATTTGAGTGTTAATTATGTTGAACGATATGTGTTCTTATGTGGCTACTCTGTAGAACGCATTGAGTATGATTATGGTTATGATTTAGTAATCTTTACTTATAATACTCAAGGTGAAATTGAAAATGGTCAGATATATATACAATTAAAGGCTACAGATTCACTCTCTATACTTGCAGATCAAAAAACTATTACTTTTACTCTCGCACGCTCAGACTTGGAGCTATGGTTGTTTGAGCCGATGCCATGTATCTTAATTATATATGACGCAAGAGATAGTCAAGCTTATTGGCTCTATTTACAAGCATACTTTGAAAGCTTAGAGGAATTTGACTTATCGAAGGTTGGTGAAAGTGTAACAATTCGCTTATCTAAGGATAATATATTAAATCGACAGGCAATCAAAATATTTGCTAAATTTAAGAATGATGTTCTCAACCAGCTACAAGGAGTGATTCGTCATAATGGTTAGAGAAATTAAGTTTAGAGAACTCGAACAACTACTTTTAAGTATAGGCTTTGCGATTGTACCAACAACTGGCTCGCAGAAAGTGTACCAGTATCCGTCATCTGGTACATTAGTAGTCTTGCCTGGTTACGAGCAACAAGCCTATGTACGAACAATACATTTTGTAGCTGTACGTCGAATATTGTCAGAAAGTGGCTTAATGGATAGCGATAAGTTCAACCATCTTTTGGACAAGCTAGCGAGCTAGCTACTGACATTAGTAGTATACTTAAGAATAAAATTTAGCTGTATAAAAAAGATGTTATGCTACCAATATTTAACCGTAATAATTGCTCTGAGCTTTAGCCAGTGCATATAATGCATCCTCATCACCTAAAAATTCAGAAATCGTCATATTGTACCGCAAACCCCAGTCTCATTAATTCGGAAAGTATGATGTATTTTGCCGGGATGCTTTTCACGACAATGAAGCCAGACGACTTCTAAATCTTTATCGATGAAGTAATCTCCGCTATCGGGTTCAACCGTTATGTACCAGTTGTAATGGGTTTCAATTAATTCAGATTTAACTTTATCAAATATGGGTTTGCAGCGCTGGTATAAATTTTCTCCTTCGGCTTCCCATTGTGCTTTTTGTTCATCCGTCCATTGAATTCTGGGAAAAATTCTCCCCCGACGACGGGCTGCTTTGGTTTCAGTCATGGTTCTTACCTATTAAACCTATATCTATTTTATATTTTTAAGGATGCTGCTGGTAATTGATGGGTCTAATCCTTTATACAAAATTTTCGCGCTTCTAATAGGTATTGTAGGGGCACGATATATCGTGCCCCTACAGGGTATTTTGGGTAAACGAGGGTTTTATCCTCTCCAAACCAACGCCATCCTTCAAGAAGTCGGGAATCTGAACCTTTGAGATAGGATTGCTATAGTCCTATTTATAGGACTTTCGCTATTAGCCAGGGAATGACATTCCCTGGCGGGTTATTACGAAAATGAGAAATATTATTGCGAAAAAAATATCATTCCTCAAACAACCCTAACGAACAAATAATCTGAGGTTCCCGTTTCTCCACTTCTTCGCTAACGATACACAAACGCTCATCCATCCGCAAAGCAACAACTAACTCTGCCAATTGTTGATTGCTAATACCGCTTCTCAATTGCCGATTTAAAGTATCAATTGCTGACTGTCGTAACGGGTAACGCTAAATATCATCGATTGCCTTTAATAGTTCCTCGGTAATAAATAAAGTTCCCTTCATTTCTTGAGCGTAACTTTTTAATCGTTCATAACTCCGGAACCTTGCACCTGATGGTCTACCTAATCTAAAGTAAACTTAATAGTGCGCGGTAAGCGGTCGGGGAAATAAGAACGTCGTTTATCAGCAAATTCTAAATATTTACGCCCGATATCATCAGTATGGGCATAATTATCTTTAATAAATGAGCGCGTTCGTCGTACCATATAACGCTTCATTAACTCTCGCCAATCATCGGCATATTCGCTTTTCTCAAAGGCAGCTAAAGACCGTACCGTACATTGATGCTTCCGAATAAATTCTAATTCACCTAATGCACTACCACCGAGTTGATTAATTAAAGCTTCGGGTCTAAAACCTAAGTCTTGGTCTTCAGGAACAAATAATCTTAATTGTGCGGAAAGATCTAAATAAGTTTTGTTATAAGGAGTAGCAGAAAGGAGAATACATTTGCTTTCATTGGCAGTTATATATTCTGCGATCGCACGATATCTCTTCCCCTCACGGTTGCGTAAATTATGACTTTCATCGATTAGCACCACCCGATAGCGGCGTAATTCGGGCAACTTGTTTTGAACTTTACTAAAGGGCATGACTTTAGCATAAAGTCGATAATTATCGACATATTCCTGCCACATTGGTGCTAAGTTTTTAGGGCAAATAATCAGCGTTTCGAGTAAACAATCTTCTTGTAATATTTTAGCAAGGGCAGTTCCCACTAACGTTTTTCCTAATCCAACAACGTCCCCAACAATTACACTACCGCGTCGAGTTACATGACGTGCTGCTATTTGAACAGCAGCCTTTTGAAAATCGAATAAATTGTTAAATTCACGCGGAATCCGGAACTCGGATAAACCTGCGATCGCTTCATGGGATAAATGGTAAGCAATCTTTAAATAAACATGGTAAGGTGGGATTAATTCTTCTCTCGCCCAACTATTATCGATAATTTCCGCTAACTCTTTGGAAATATCGATACAACCGTAAGCATTCCAACGGTCATCAAACCATTTTTGCAGTTTATTACAAGCATCATGGTCTAAAACATCAATATTTAATTCCCCTTGTTTCCTAAGTCCAGCTAAAGTTAAATTACTACTACCTAAAAATCCAACTATCGGGCTATTAATGTCATTGCGGTGAACAAGGTATAATTTAGCATGAAGCGGATGAGCTAAGAACAGTTTGATAATTAATTTCTTGGTTTTTAATTGATAACTTAACCGTCGCAATCCAGCTTCATCTTCATTTGTTGGCGCACCAATTGTAAGCTGTTCTCTAAACTCAGCCGCTATCTTTTTTTTGAAGCGAATAATAGTACTATTATCGAGGCGACCCTCTCCAGTTCCAAGGGTAAAAGCTGTATGCACCTCATCAGTGGGTAAACTTTGCATTCCTACCAGTAAACGACAACAAGATATTTCGTCACCTACATATTGTTCAATTAAATCATCAATTCTCCGCCAGCCTCTCAAGTTGAAATAGCCAACGCAAAAATCAGCACGAGTAGAGACTTTGAGAGTATCTCGCAAAATCGGTAGTAGCTGTAAATCAATGTTGTCAAAAATGCGTGGCATGATTTTATACTAGGAACACTGGGGGTGTTCTATGAGTATAAGCGTAGAGAGTGGTTTGTACCAGGTCTATTATATGCGGGCATTTGCTGAGGCTTACCCAGATGAGCAATTTATGCAGCAAGCTGCTGCACAAATTCCTTGGTTTCATAACTGCGTAATTTTGGACAAAGTAAAAAAATGCGCCCTGTTTAAATATATCTAAATAATTGAAAATTGCAGAATTAACTTATAATCTTTGCACTAATAAAATAAAATGGTAAATACACCCTTCTAGAGAAATTATCAATTATTTAACGTCTGACTCGCTGTATTTCCCTATTTTCAAACTCTTCCAATCGTAAGTAAGTATCTTTCATCTCATCCAATCGTATCTCCGGAGGTGAGGAGAAAGTATCTGTCGTCTGCGGTTTTTCTAAAACTGGTTGTAGCTCGATTTCTTCGGATTCCGGATTCGGTTGATTGCTAGTTCGCTTTTTTAAGCTAGTTTTTTCTACTTTACTAGCTTGAGTTAATTGCGATCGCATTTTATTCCAAGTAGCGATTTGGGCTTCTGCTTGTTTATATAGAGGACGGTCTTTTGCGATTAAACTTGCTTCGTTAATTGCCATCTGTAGCGAAGTCTCATTGTTTTTTGCAGCTAGCTTTTTGGCACTTTCCAAATACGAACTATCTTCCAAAATGGTAATTTTATCTTCCATATCGGTCATGAGTTTGCGTGCATCTCGATAATGCGGTTCGGTGATAATCACGCTTGCTTCAATTATTGCGGCTCGCATATTATCAAGTTTACCAGAGTTGGCAAGCGCACGCGCTTTTTGTAATTGAGCAAAGTCGTCTGTTTGCGCTTCTTTATCTCCTAAATCGCTATTTGAATTTGATACGGCTAATTTAGCTTCACTTTCAGCTTTTTCGGCTTTTTCTTTATCCTCTCGGAGACTCTGGATGTTATGTACTAATTCCTGATATCTGGTATTTGCCCAATATTCATTTTCTAAAGTTCGCAATCCTCTAGCTGTACTCAATGCTGCGTACCAATTCTTGGGTTCATTTTCTTTCATTTTGGCTTCAGCATTTTTGTAAATTTCTTCAGCTTGCGACCAAATCGACTGCCATTTTTTGATTTGTCCGCGTGCAGATTCATGAAGCGAAATGTTTGCGGGAATTAGTTCTGCTGTCTCGATTGCTGTGCGTAAATCACCCTCGTGGAATGCTTTTTCGCTCAAGTACATAAGTGCTTGCGACCATCCCTCGATTAATTTGTCACCGTTTGCACGCAAAGGGTTATCTTGGGGAATGGCATTAACTAACTTAATTGCACGAGATAACTTATCTGGGTTTTGTTCATCAACGCTTGCAGTTGCACAATAGATAGTTGCGGATACAGAATCTCCAGACTCTAACTCTGCTAAACAATTGGAAGGTTGTGGAGATTGCGTCAAATAAGACAACGCATTTGCACTTACCCCACCAGTCAAAAGGAAAACACCGACAATCCAATGCCACCATTTTATTGGTTTTAAATACCTAACACTCATGCTGTTGCCCTATGGATTGAACACTATAGCTATAAACTTAGTGTTCCCAACGTTAGGGCAAATTGAACGATAAAGAATGTTAGTAGTTAACAGATAGGGGAGTAGGGAGTAGAGAATAGGGAGTGGGGGAAGAAGGGGAGATGGGGAGATGGGGAGGACAACATTATTAACTCCTCACTCCCCACTCCTAACTCTTCCCCCTACTCCCTACTCCCTACTCCCTTATTTAAAAATATCCACAACTGCGGGTCTGTGAAATCGGGTACTGCCATAAATGCACCTAGTTCGTGCAGCTTGTTCGGGTCGTGAGTTGATGCAATTCCAATAGTGCGAATTCCCGCACCGACTGCGGAACGTATACCCGATGGGGAATCTTCTAACGCTAGAGCATTCCCTACTTCCACCCCCAGTCGCTCAACTGCAACCCGGTACGGTGTCGGGTCGGGTTTGGCAGCAGCTTCGTCTTCTGCTAGTACAATTAGTTCAAATGTATCTTCCAATCCCAGTACTCTCAGCATAAATTTTGCGTTATCGCGGGGTGCATTTGTTACCAAAGCACGTTTGATTTGATGCATCTGGGTCCAAGCTATAAGTTCCCTAAGTCCTGGCATTGCTTCGAGTTTGGGTGCCATGTCCCGAAACATTGCTTCTTTCTCGTCTGCAAATTCCTCAGCTTCAATTGGTGATAATTGCGGCAAGATGTCTTTGAGGATTTCTGGATTTAAGCGTCCGCTAATTCGGGTTTTATAAAAATTTTCATCGATATCTATCCCGTATCTACCTAGCATCTCTTGCCAAGCTAAAAAGTGGATGGGGTCTGTGTTAACAAGGGTTCCATCTAAATCGAACAAAATTGCTGACAGCATAGTAAGGGGGAAGGGGAAGGGGTAAAGGGGGAAGGGAGAAGGGAAAGGAAGGGTGGTCAGCAATACTTGTTGATTAAGGCAAAAATATTAAACTTGAAAAAGCAAAATCTCGATTTCATGAGTATTTTAACCCTTTACCCTTTTTCCTTTACCCTTTCCCCAGTCAAATGATAGCCTCAAAACAAAATTTTCGTATAGATAAGCTCTCGGTAAATGTCTACAATTCTGAAGTTGAGATAGCGCAGGATGCTGCCGAAATTGCATCCAAATATTTGTATGAGGTCTTAAAGACGCAGGGAACGGCGACGGTATTATTAGCAACAGGTAATTCGCAGCTTAAATTCTTAGAGGCATTGATTGACCTGGGTCGTGTAGATTGGTCGAGGGTTACTTGTTTCCATTTAGACGAGTATTTAGGGATTTCTAGCGACCATGAAGCGAGTTTTCGGCGATATTTACGAGAAAAGGTCGAAAATAAGGTTAACCCGAAGGTGTTTAATTATATAGAAGGCGATACATTGCAGCCTTTGAAGGAATGCGATCGCTATTCGCAACTTCTTCAAGCTCAACCCATCGATTTGTGTTTGCTGGGAATCGGTGAAAATGGGCATTTAGCCTTTAATGACCCAACGGTTGCCGATTTTCACGACCCTTACAAGGCAAAGCTAGTAAAACTCGATGAAATCAACCGTCAGCAACAAGTTAGTACGGGGTATTTTCCAAGTATCGAATGTGTTCCTCAATACGCTTTTACCCTTACCATTCCTACGATTTGTGCAGCAAAAAAGATAATTTGTCTCGCACCAGCACAACGCAAAGCCAAAATCATCAAAACCATGCTGCAAGGAGATATTACTCCAACTTGCCCCGCATCGATTCTACGTCAACAACCCCAAGCAATATTATTTCTCGATAGCGATTCGGCAAGTTTATTAGGGGAAGGGGTAAAGGGTAAAGGGTAAAGGGTAAAGGGTAAGGGGGAATGGGAAGGAACATAACTCCTAACTCCTGACTCCTAACTCCCTATTCCCTACTCCCTATTAAATTAAAAACAGTAATTTCCGGACGACAATTAAACCTCAAATGAAACCCCGTCATTCCCAAACCTCGATTTGTATATAGTTTCATGTCACCGAGTTGATATAGACCTGAGTAATATTTTTTACCCAAAGTTGGAAGAACTAACGGTCGCAAAAATGGTACGCGAATTTGTCCAGCGTGGGAATGACCGGATAACTGCAAGTCAAAACGACCTGTAACTTTACTTTTATCGGCAAAATCGGGTTCGTGTGCGAGAAGAATTGCTGCACCATCGTTTGGTAAATTTTCTAACACTAAATCCAAACGGTCTTGCCCGAAAAAAATATCATCAACCCCAGCGATATATAATTTGGCATCGCCGCGCTGTAAAGTGTAAAAAGTATTTTTAAGATTAGTTATATTGTTTTGTGCGAGTATTTTTTCTACTTCTTTTGGATTTACATAATAGTCATGGTTCCCTAATACTCCGAAAATTCCATCTTTAGCTGAAAGTTGACTGATAGTAGCATTGAGATTTGGGATAAAGCGCTGTTGACGACGGGTGACAAAATCACCTGTAGCTGCAATTAAATCGGGTTTTTGTTGGTTTACTAAGCGCACAATTCGATTTAAACGTGCAGGAGTCATCCACTTATTGACATGAATATCGCTAATTTGTACAATCTTATATCCATTAAATTCAGAGGCAAGATGCGGTAGGGTTAGTTGTAACGAATTAACCTGAATCCAGTTTGGTTCGATAAAATAGGCGTATAGTAACGTACACAATCCTGATACAAATAAGCCGAATTTAATTAATCGAAGTATTTTGCGGCGTGTTTTTTTGGTTTTTATCATTTAGTGTTATGAATGGTTAGTGGTTAGTAGTCGGTGGTTAGTAGTTAGTGGATAAGTTAAAAAATCTCGCGCATTGCACACCTAATGGTTCGTTTCATAAGTTCTGAGGGGTGTCAAGAATCCGGGTTTCTTGAAGAAACCAGGATTCTAACCCTCTCGAAAAAGTCAAAATTAATGAAAAAGTTCCAGTCGAGTGGAGAGAAACACTTGGCAACAGCAATAGTAATTAACCACGATTAAAAAAACCGTTAACAGCAATCCCCGTTACGTTATCTCGCTAAAATAGAGGTTTGGAGCATTCTGCATCCTTGTTACGCTTATGAGTTTACCTATTGTTGCTATTATTGGTCGTCCGAATGTCGGCAAATCGACCTTTGTAAATCGTCTTGCTGGTCAGCAAACTGCAATCGTGCATGATGAACCGGGAATGACACGCGATCGCACTTACCTACCTGCCTACTGGTGCGACCGAGATTATACTGTAGTTGATACCGGCGGTTTGATATTCAACGACGATACCGAATTTTTACCGCTGATTCGTCAACAAGCAATGGCTGCACTTTCCGAAGCTAGTGCTGCGATCTTTCTCGTCGATGGTCAAGCTGGACTCACCCAAGCTGATGAAGAAATCGCTGAATGGTTGCGAGTGCAAAAAGTTCCCATTTTGCTTGCAGTTAATAAATGCGAATCTCCCGAACAAGGTTTAGTCCAAGCTTCAGAATTTTGGTCTTTGGGATTGGGTGAACCTTTCCCCATCTCCGCAATTCACGGTAGCGGTACTGGCGATTTACTCGACGAGTTAATGAAGCACCTACCGAGAATTGAAGAAACTGAAACCAGCGAAATCAAAGTTGCTATCATCGGTCGTCCTAACGTCGGTAAATCAAGTCTTTTAAATGCATTTGTCGGTGAAGAACGAGCAATCGTTAGCCCAATTTCTGGTACTACCCGCGATGCAATTGATACATTCATCGAACGCGACGGACAAAAATACCGGATTATCGATACGGCAGGAATCCGTAAAAAGAAACACGTCGAATACGGTCCTGAATTTTTTAGCATTAACCGCGCTTTTAAAGCGATTCGTCGTGCGGATGTCGTGTTAATGGTAATTGACGCACTCGATGGAGTCACCGAACAAGACCAAAAATTAGCGGGAAGAATTATCGAAGAAGGTCGCGCATGTGTCATCGTAGTAAATAAATGGGATGCTATCGAGAAAGATTCCCATACTATTTACGAACACGAAAAAGCTATCGAAGAACGACTCAATTTTACCGAATGGGCGGAAACTATATTTGTCAGTGCTATCAACGGACAGCGGGTTGAGAAGATTTTAGAATTGGTTGTCAATGCATTCTCCGAACATAAACGTCGCGTGACTACATCGGTAATTAACGAAGTTATCGAAGAAGCGGTACATTGGCACTCACCACCAGTTAGCCGTAGCGGTGGCAAACAAGGTAAAATTTACTACGGCACTCAAGTCAGTGCCTCACCACCTGCGATCGCATTATTCGTCAACGATTCCAAACGTTTCAACGACAACTACCGTCGTTACATCGAGCGTCAATTCCGCCAACAACTAGGATTTAAGGGTACACCAATTCGTCTAATTTGGCGCAGCAAAAAAGTCCGCGAAGCCGAAGGCAACAATGTCTCTAATGCCAACCGTGCAACTCGTGTTTCCAGCAAAGTTAGAAGTTAGGAGTTAGGAGTTAGGAGTTGGGAGTTAGAAAGGAGTTAGGAGTTGGGAGTTAGGAATTATGAGTTACAAATAATAAAGTTGTGAATATTAAGTGGTGAGTTAAAGTAATAATTTTAGCTCCTAACTCTCAACTCTTAACTTCTAACTCTCAATTCCTAACTCTCAACTCTCAACTCATAACTCCTAACTCTCAACTCCTAACTCCTAACTCCCTACCTCCCCGATGGATTTACTTCGCTCATTACCGCTTGGACTTTACCTTGAAGAACCGCGAACTTGGCTGCATAAAATCGACCCGCGTGTAAAATTTGTGTGGTTGATGAGTTTTTTGACAACTTATATTTTTGCCAACAATAACTGGCGAATATTGTTGGTAGTATGCTTGATTGTTGCGACTTTAATTGCCAGAATTCCCCGACGCATCTGGCAGCAACCGCAGCAAATGTTCGGGTTATTGCTACTAGCATTTTTTGTTCTGCTTATCGGTGCTATTACTCCCGATGGACTCGGTTTACACTATCAAAACCGCTTACCACCATATCAAGTAACCGTACCCCAATCAGCCCAATCTCAACCAGCCCAATCCAATTTACCCTCTCCCCCAACTCCAAAAGTAGCACCACAACCTGGTGCGAAAACATATAAATACGTGCTAATTGAGACATCCCTACCATTTGGAATCGGTATTCGGGTGACTCGTCGTTCTTTAGACTTAGCAATAAAATTAAGTACGATTTTATTTACAGTTTTATATAGCACTAATTTATACTTATTAACTACTGCACCAGAAGAAATAACAGCCGCACTTGAAAGCTTGATGCAGCCATTACGACGGTTCAAATTACCAATTACAGAAGTTACATTAACACTAACATTATCATTACGTTTTATACCTTTAGTCCTAGAAGAAATACAGAATTTAATTCGTGCTATCATGACACGCGCTATAAATTGGAAAAAGCTCGGATTTAAAGGTGCGTTGAAAATATGGTTAGTTGTCACCGAAAGGCTTTTAGAAAACTTGCTTTTACGTGCAGACCAAATGGCAAGTGCAATGACAGTACGGGGTTTTACTAGCCCTAACGAGCATCGCGTGCAATGGCACGATTTAAAGTTAAAAAGGCGCGATTGGTTAGCGATAATTACGTTAGCGTTATTTTGGGGTGTAAGGGTAGTGTTTGGTAATGAAGTTTAGTTAAAAGTTATTAACGTATGAACATTTTTCTAAACCTAGAACAAAAGCAGTTCATTCAAGAAAAGCTCCAAAGCGGTAAATATCAAACAGCAGACGAGGTAATTATCGAAGCATTTCGACTTTTAGAAGAACGGGATAAACGTTACGAACAATGGTTAGAAGAAACTCGTGAAAAAGTGGCGATTGGCTTGGCTGAGTTGGAACGTGGGGAAGGTGTAGATGGAGAAGTGGTAGTCGCTGAACTTCGAGATATGATTTGTAAAGAAGCTCAATCTGGAGGGATAATACTTAGATCCCCGACAACTTTTACGCACGTCGGGGATCTTGTTTATTACGAATGATTTAAGACTGCCATATAACAATTAACTATCAAAAAATAAATAGATAATGACAAGCGTTTGGTATTGGCGATCGCATCCCCTCAATAATCGTACAGGCTCGGATATCTTCGCTGCCCTATTTCGCCCCAACTCAACTTCAGAAATTGCGACTCTCCTCGAAAGTCCCTACCCAACACCAATCGACAATCCCCAATTAGCGCGATATTCAATCTGTGCTGGTTCACCCAGGATAGTTAATGGACAAACTCAATTTTGGACACCACAAATAGGAGAAATATTACCGTTTTTGCAAAAATTATTAACACAAGCGGAAGAGGGAGAAGGAGGAGGTAAAGGGGAAAGGATGTCCGAGGGGGAAGTAAACAATATACTCGCTTTCACTTCCCCTACTCCCTCTACTCCCTCTACTCCCTCTACTCCCTCTACTCCCTCCTCCCTACTCCCTACTTCCTCTCTCCCTTTCACAGGCGGTTGGTTGGGTTGGTTGGGTTATGA
>CAXTCQ010000166.1:0-2846 GCA_964242965.1 uncultured Calothrix sp.
CCCCTTCTCCCCTTCTCCCCTTCTCCCTACTTCCTTCTTCCTAAAAATAGTTGAGTCTTGTGACTTGCTTCGGTATATTTGACGATATGCAATAGTCCAACGCCTTTTTAGGGATGCGATATGTCAAGTATGGAATTAGATGCAAGCCGTGAGGAACGAATTAAAACTGAGATAATTGTCGATGCCGAAGATAAAGAAGACCGGGCGATGGGCTGGTACTATTATCTTGACGACAATCTCAATTTTCCTTTTAATGCCAAGTGGGCAAAAAAGGGACGCAAAGGAACCTCCTCTGAGAAGGAAGTCGAAGTCTTGGGTATGGCAACTGAGGAAGAGTGTTTGCGCGATATGTTAGTCGAAATAGTAGAAGTCGGTGGTAAAGATGAAGATGTCGATTTAGCGCGTTTAACCGATTTAAAAGTACTTGAGACTGATAGCGATACGTTAGAGGCTTTGGCTGATTGGTACTATTGGGTTGAAAGAGGTTACAAATTTTAGCTAACTTTTAAGGTAAATTGCGAATTACCCGACATGGATTACCCGCTGCGACAACGTTTGCGGGTATATTTTTGACCACAACGCTACCTGCTCCAATAGTGGTATTATCGCCGATTGTAACTCCCGGACAAATTATCGCATTGCCGCCAATCCAGACGTTATTACCAATTTCGATTGGGGAAGCGAGTTCTTTCCCTGTGAGTCGGATAGTTGGGTCGGTAGGGTGGGACGCTGTGTAAATCTGTACATATGGGGCACATAAAACATTTTCGCCGATCCGAACTGGATTGCAATCTAAGATGACGCAGCCGTAGTTCATAAATAATCTATCGCCAGCGTAAATATTTTTGCCATAGTCGCAGTAGAAAGGCGGTATAATTTCAACTTTATTGCCAACTTTAGCAAACAACTGCTGCAAGATTTGCTCGCGCCTGTTTTCTTCGTCTGCGGTTGTAGCGTTATATTGCTGGGACAGCGAAAAAGCGAACTTCCGTTCGGCGAGCAATTCGGGATCGGTTGCAAGGTATAATTCACCTGCGAGCATTTTTTGTTTTTCTGTCTTTTCCACGGTTTTTTCACTTCCTTATTTGCTAAAAAAGTTACTTAATCTCAAATTAGTATCTAAGAAGATTCAATTTGGATTTTTTATATTAAAACTAATGTAACCTAATTGTACTAATTGATATTCAAATCTTTAATTTTAGTATCTGTGTTCGCCCTGTTAGTTTTGTAGGTTGGGTGTAACGAAGTGGAACCCAACATATTTGTTGGGTTACGCTCCGCTTCACCCAACCTACATTTATCATAAGTTTTAATTGTACATAATATAACCACTAATGATAAATTAAAATGTCTCAATTTATATGTTTATAATTAGAAAAATTGTAGTTAAGTTTTGTAGGTTGGGTGTAACGAAGTGGAACCCAACATATTTGTTGGGTTACGCTCCGCTTCACCCAACCTACATTTATCATAAGTTTTAATTGTACATAATATAACCACTAATTGTAAATTAAAATGTCTCAATTTATATGTTTATAATTATGAAAATTGTAGTTAAGTAATCTTGGGAAAAATTAGCAGATAATTAATAATGCTAATGAATAGATTTGATATTTTTATATTTTAATATAGATATAAACAAATTAGGAGATTATGCCATTTAGGATTCTGAGTTTAGACGGTGGAGGGATACGCGGAATAGTCGCAGCAAAAATGCTCGCTGCGATTGAAAAAGAAATTCAACAACCTTTGAATGAGTATTTTCACCTGATTGCAGGAACATCTACAGGCTCAATTTTAGCAGCTGCGATCGCCAGCGGACGCAGCAGCCAAGATATTGTCGATTTGTATCAACAAAAAGGTTCGATTATCTTTCCTTACAAAAAGCGTTTTTCGCTATTACGCATACCTTTGCTACTAAAGCACGGTATCTCAGCACCAAAATATTCTGATAAAGGTTTGATTCAAGTTCTACAAGCAGTATTTGGAAGTACAACACTTTTTGATATCACTTCAACGCAATTATTAATCGTTTCTTTTGACACAATCGAACGGGAACCAATATTTTTTAAAAACTGGCGAAGAGATAAAGAATATGGTAATGTTCCCTTATGGGAAGTATGCCTTTGTTCGGCATCCGCACCTACATATTTCCCAGCGCACAAACTCGATAGACGTATCAATGGAATTGTTCAAGATGCATATTCCGAAGTAGTTATTTTAGATGATGATGCAGCTTCAATTGATAACGTTTATAACAGTTTGCAAATTAGCATTATCGACGGTACGGGAAGCGGTCAAAGACGTACTATAAAAGAGTATGTGGGTTTAACTCGCCAAGTATCTGTATATCCAGCTTGGGAACAAATACCTGATAAAAGTTCGATTTACTCAATTAAATCTTTATATTCAGCTATCGATGGTGGAGTTGCGGCAAACAATCCTTCTAGCTGTGCGATCGCGGAAGCGTTAAGATTAGGACACGCTATCAAAGATATTCGCGTTCTTTCAATTGGAACTGGAGAACGCACGCGAGTAATTCCTTTTGAAAAAGCCCAACATTGGGGCTTGATTCAATGGGCACAGCCACTAATTGGTATACTATTTGATGGTTCATCCGAAGTCTACGAATATATTACTAAGCAGATAGTTCATCAGCGGTTATTACGCTTGCAATTTAAACTTGACCGCGAACTAACAGGTAAAAAATTGAGCGATGATATTGATGATGTGAGTGCAGAGAATATTAGTAATCTTTTAGAAGCAGCGCAAGCTTATATGAAGCACCCAAAAATTAAAGCTGCGTTACAAGAATTTTTGCGGATTAGCGAGTAGGGGCGGGTTTA
>CAXTCQ010000166.1:2946-18176 GCA_964242965.1 uncultured Calothrix sp.
TAGAGATTTCTCATGCCCTATAAGTTTAGTAGTAAACCCGCCCGTACAGTAGGGGCGGGTTTATAGAGATTTCTCATGCCCTATAAGTTTAGTAGTAAACCCGCCCGTACAGTAGGGGGCGGTAAGAAAAAAAATTCTACCCAACATTTTTGAATAGACGTGCTACTACAAGGAAAAAATAGGGAGTAGGGAGTGGGGAGTTAGGAGTTAAAAGTTAGGAATTAGGAGTTAGGAGTTAGGAATTAGGAGTTAGGAGTTAAGAGTTGTGACAAAAGAGTTGTAATTATAAGAGTAGGAAGCAATAAATTGTGGATTATGAGTTATCAGTTAAATCTTGAATAACTAGATTTTACTCCTAACTCTCAACTCCTAACTCTCAACTCTCAACTTTCAACTCCTAACTCTCAACTCCTAGCTCCTAACTCCTAACTCCTAACTCTTAACTCCTTAACTAAATACTGCGTAATTAGCTTTTCCTTTGTGTTTAGCACGATACATAGCAACATCCGCATCGTGCAGCATGTTGCTAGGTTCTTCATGAGTGTCCGAACTCAAGGCAATACCAATACTCGCTGTAATCGTAAACTCCTGTTCGTTCAGGTGTAACGGTGCTTTTAGCGTATCTTGAATGCGTTTGGCAATATTCGTTGCATCGCTGACACCTTTAATTTCCTCCAACAATACCGCAAACTCGTCACCACCAAACCTGGCAACCGTGTCACCACTACGTAAACATGATTCCAACCTTTGAGCGATCGCAACTAGTAAATCATCTCCCATTCCATGCCCAAAATGGTCATTTATTTTCTTAAACTCATCCAAATCCAAGAATAATAATCCAAAACGATAATTATTCCTTCGCTTCCCACGTTCAAACGCTTGTCTCAATCTATCCAAAAATAAAACTCGATTCGGCAATGATGTTAATGCATCGTAAAACGCATTCCGTGATAACCGTGCTTCGGTTTGTTTGCGCTGGGTAATATCCTGGAAAACTAAAACTACACCTGTGATAATGCCATTGCGATCGCGTATCGGAGCCATACTATCACCAATTGGTACTTCTGTACCATCCCTAGTAATTAAAGTACAATCATCCGGTAGATTCAAAACTGCACCCGTTTGCATTACTTGCTTAGTCAAGTAATCAATTTTTTCACCCGTACTTTTGTCAATCAGCTTTAATACTTGGCTAATTTTTTTACCTAATGCTTCTTCTTCCTTCCAACCAGTTATTGCTTCCGCAATTGGATTCATCATCTCCATGCAACCAGTTGCATCGGTAATAACTACTGCACTACCCATGCTGTTAATAACTGTTAGCAATCGCTGTTGTTCGACTTCAAACTTGTTTTCTATTTGATGTTTATAAAGTGCCATTTCTATTGCGACATGTAAATCTCGTTCCGCAAAGGGTTTGAGAATATAACTAAATGGTTCGTATAATTGATTTTGATACGAATTCCCGGTATTATATTCAGTCAAATATAATACTGGTATATGAAAATTTTTCTGAATAATATCTCCTGCCTGCACTGCGTCGATTTTCCCAGCCAAGCAGATATCCATTAGCACTAAATTAGGTTGCGTTTCTGCTACTTTTTGAATAGCGGCTTCACCTGAGTTACTAATTTCCGGAACCGCATACCCTAAAGAAAGTAAACTATTCCTAATATCTACACCGAGGACTTTTTCATCCTCAACAACTAGGATTTTCGGGCAGTCCATGCTACAATCACCTGCTTAGTAAGGTTCAGATGCTGCTAACACTGTGAACCCAATTTAAAAGAGATTCATTCTATCATAAACAATCTTAAAACTGCATATGTTATTAATTGGCATTTTCAAGCAACCTGCTTTCATCTTAGACAATCTTCAGTCCTTCAAACTGCATTTACCGTAACTTTAATTTGATTCACGTATGCGCTTGATATCCAGTCATTATAATTATCTTTAAGTATTGAGTATAAAAAATATATTCGTATACAAAATAAAAATAGATAAAAATAATCATAGGCTATTGCGGAATTTACTTAGCCACATAAAAATAATTCAAATGTTAATAAAATTACCGCATCAGCGAAAACTAAGATATTGTTTATTGTTTAAACCTGAGATTATAGAGTATGTAGGATTATTTAACAGATTATGGCAATAAAAAAATGGTAATTACACTACAATTTACACGTATAAAAAACAAGGGAGTAGGGAGTAGGGAGTAGAGTATAGGGTGTAAGGAGTGGGGTATGGGGACTGGGGGTAGTAGAGAGAGTAGAGAGAGTAAAGGATTAAAAGCAGTAGAGAATATTTGTTAGAGTGCTTTTTCCGTCCCAAAAGTATTTAAAGTCCCTTCTTCTCGACCCTCAACCCCATACCCTACTCCCTACTCCCTACTCCCTACTCCCTTTTTCTTATGATTTCAAGGCTGATTTTGCCACCAAAGTCAGGGATAGGTGCTGCTGGTTTAGTTAGAATGACTTGGACTTGCGTTACCTTGAAGCACTCTGCCAAAATAGATTCAGCGATCGCACTAATCAACTTTTCGATTAACGCGAATTTTGAAGTTTTGACGAGATGTTGCACTAAACTAATGACACTACGGTAATCGAGAGTATCTTCAATCGCATCCGACTTACCCGCAGTCGAGATATCGAGCCACAATTTTACATCGATTTCAAACCATTGTCCTAGCACCTGTTCTTCTGGTAAGTAGCCAGTGTAGCCATAAACGCGAATACCACTTACGTGAATGCAATCCATACGAGTATTAGAATCAGAAACAAAGCATATTGGATTGTATCGGGAATCCTCAAAATGACAATTCCCTTTCGGAACACAAATGAACTTTGGGCATTTATTCTCACCGAAACTTTAAAGCGGTTGGGATTAACTTGTGCTATAATTTGCCCTGGTTCGCGTTCAACTCCCCTTGCTGTCGCTTTTGAACAAACACCCTCAATCGAAGTAATTTCGATTCTTGACGAGCGGTCAGCCGCATTTTTTGCATTAGGAAGGGCAAAAGCTACTGGAATCCCCGCAGCAGTGATTTGTACATCGGGTACAGCAGGGGCAAACTTTTATCCGGCTGTTATCGAAGCCAACGAAAGCCGCGTACCCTTATTATTATTAACTGCCGACCGACCGGCTGAATTGCGAAATTGCCACTCCGGTCAAACCATAGACCAAGTAAAACTATACGGAAATTATCCCAACTGGCAAGCCGAACTCGCTGTACCCGTTGCGGACATTGGGATGCTGGGTTACTTGCGGCAAACCCTCATCCATGCTTGGGAACGTACCCTTTCACCTATACCGGGACCAGTCCATTTAAATATACCTTTACGCGACCCCCTCGCCCCCCTTCCCGACGGAGTTGATTTAACTGATATAAATTCAAAATTCGACCCCGAAAACTTCTTTTCCCACATTAAAACTAAAACCCCTTCCTCCCGACTTCCGACTCCCGACTTCCAACTCCCAACTCCCGACTCTCAGCGTGGAATAATCATTGCCGGAGTTGCCCAACCGCAAAACCCGAAAGAATATTGTAGTGCGATCGCATCCCTTGCCGAAACTCTCAATTTCCCAGTTCTCGCAGAGGGACTTTCCCCTATTCGTAACTACGCAAATCTTAACAAGAACATCATCTCAGCCTACGATTTAATCCTGCGAAACCCGAAGACTGCTTTGCAGCTAACCCCCGAAATCGTCATCCAAATTGGCGATATGCCAACTAGTAAAGAATTGCGAACCTGGTTAATGGCAACTCAGCCCCAATATTTGATAATTGATAAAACCTATCAAAATCTCGACCCTTTGCATGGGAAAACAACGCATTTGAGAATAAGTATTGAAGAGTTGGGGAAAGTTGAAAGGGAAAAGGAAAAAGGTGAATTATTGACGAATTACATAAAACAATGGCTAACCGCCGAAATTGCGGTTAGAAGCAAAATTGACGAAGTATTTATAAATATTGACACCGAAGCTAATAATTTTCTCGAAAGTAAAATCGCCTGGTTACTACCGCAAATTCTCCCGCAAGAAACACCCATATTTATTGCTAACAGTATGCCAGTGCGCGATATTGAATTTTTCTGGAAACCGAATCAACTTGGTATCCAGCCCTTTTTTAACCGAGGTGCAAACGGTATCGACGGCACTTTATCAACGGCTCTAGGAGTCGCACACCGCAATCAAAGCAGCATCATGTTAACAGGTGATTTGGCTTTATTGCATGATACCAATGGTTTTTTGATTCGCCATAAGTTGGTGGGGCATTTAACAATACTTTTGATTAATAATAACGGTGGCGGTATTTTTGAAATGTTACCTATTGCCCAATTTGAACCACCATTTGAAGAATTGTTTGCCACACCCCAAGATATTGATTTTGCTCAATTAGCTGCTACCTACGGGATTGAGCATCGACTAATTACATCTTGGCAAGAATTACAAGAAAAATTAAACCCACTCCCAAAGCAAGGAATTAGGATTTTGGAAATTAGAACCAATCGTAAAGCTGATGCAAAATGGCGAAAGGAAAATTTAGGAAAGTTTAGTCAGAGTTAGGAGGGGCGGGTTTACTAATATCTTATTAGTAAATTAGGAATTTTCGTGTTCGCTCTTAGGGTTCCCGCACTCTTTCCCGCCCGTACAGAAGTCGTAGGCGATACTCCTCCGGAGTCGCTGCGCGATGCTCCGGAGGAGCCGCCAAAGGCGATCGCACAACCCCTACAAAGTTAATCTTCTTGGCCTTGAAATAGGGATGGTAAATCGCGTCTACCACTGACTACCCGCATGATTTCCACACCATCTTCAAGCAATCTATAAAAAATAATGTAGTTTTGTAATGGGAATCCAGGTAAAGAAGGCAGAATTTCGGCATAACTTCTACCCAAATTTGGGAAAGCTGCCAATTGCTCGCATTTACGACTAAATTGAATAAAAAATTGCTCTCCTGCCTCAATATTAAGCGAGTAAAAATAGTCAGAAATTTCCATCAAATCCCGACTGGCAATAATGTTAATGAGATAGCGTTTCATCCCTCAGTTCTCACTTTGGTTGTTGAAAACGCTCTAATAAGCTTGCGACAAAGGTTTCACCATCAATAGGCGGAGTATGTTTCGATGCTTCCACAGCTTCATCAATCTTGATACGAGTTTGCTCAAGCCATGCTCGATGCGAACGATTTTCTGCTTCCAACAGGTGTAATGCAGCTTGAATAACTTCTTGGGCATTACGAAACCTACCACTTCCTAATAATCCTTGAATAAGTTTCTCTTGTTCTAATGTCAGTGTAATGCTCATAAACTTGGTATTGACTCGTTTTACTTATAATATAAGCGAACCAACTCCCCTTTCCCTATTCCCTTTTGCGGTAAAATCTGAGCAGCTCAATGCGATCGCTCCCTAAAATGCAAATCAACTGGGAAACTGCCAAAACCTACGAAGATATTCTCTATCACAAAGCCGACGGCATCGCCAAAATTACCATTAATCGTCCCCATAAACGCAATGCCTTTCGTCCCAAAACTGTCTTTGAACTCTACGATGCTTTTTCTAATGCTCGTGAAGATACTCGCATTGGAGTAGTTCTATTTACTGGTATTGGTCCCCATACAGATGGTAAATATGCTTTCTGTTCGGGTGGCGACCAGAGCGTGCGCGGACAAGGAGGTTATATCGATGATGAGGGTACGCCACGATTAAATGTATTAGATTTACAACGGCTAATTCGTTCGATGCCGAAAGTAGTAATTGCGTTAGTAGCTGGATACGCAATCGGTGGGGGGCATGTTCTGCATTTGATTTGCGACCTCACTATTGCTGCCGATAACGCGATTTTTGGGCAAACGGGTCCCAAAGTCGGCAGTTTCGATGGTGGGTTTGGTGCTAGCTACCTTGCCCGCATCGTCGGACAAAAAAAAGCCCGCGAAATCTGGTTTCTCTGCCGTCAGTATGATGCCAAACAAGCTCTTGATATGGGTTTAGTGAATACTGTTGTGCCGACCGAACAGTTAGAAGCGGAGGGGATTCAATGGGCAAAGGAAATATTAGAAAAAAGTCCAATTGCTATTCGCTGTTTAAAAGCGGCATTTAATGCTGACTGCGACGGACAAGCGGGTTTGCAGGAATTAGCTGGAAACGCGACTTTGCTTTATTACATGACCGAAGAAGGTGCCGAAGGAAAACAAGCATTTTTAGAAAAGCGTCAACCTGATTTTCGTTCCTTCCCTTGGCTACCTTGAGACATTAAGATCCGCGACTTTTTTAAAAAGTCGCGGATCTGGAGAGCGATCGCTTCTTTAAAACTACAAAAGTCGCACCTTTGCCTTCATGGTGCGACTTTTGAATGTGTGTCGGTCAATAATTGACCTAAAATTTTTAAAATTAACTAAAATCAAATTTAATCGAGGACAAATCCCCGCTGCAAGCGTGACTATAACTTAAACTTTCAGCCAAATGCTTCTGACATGGATGTGACGCGCCTTTCTGTTTTCGTATTTACACACAAAAAAATAAAATGTCGCGTATTATACAATTTCAAATTACTTCATGAATGCAAAATGGAATTGACCTTTAAGCAAAAAATTCCATTAAACAAGCGATTTTTATTTGATTTTGCGGAAACTATTTAATTAAGAAGCTACCATCTCAACTTGTGACTGTTCAACAGTAGATAATGTTGCTTCTTCCATTTCTTTACATGCATGTTGAGCAAACTGCGATTCCAGCGCTGGCTTCATTTCTGGTAAACTCCAAACATCTTCTAGGGTTTCCCAAGATGGTGCAAACGGGGGTAAAGCCAAAGAACATGCTTTCCAACTTCCTAATACGGGCGCTCCCAATTGCTGGCATTGCCCACCACGGCGACCTTCCGGGTTGTAATAGCGACAATATTTACAAGCAGAAGTTAAAAATTTTATGCTCTTCATTTTGGGTGGTTTTCAAGCGTAGTTTCCACCACTTATTTTGCACTTAGACATAAATAGGGGTTATAGCCGAAAAAGCTTTATCTTATAAGTGTTTGAGCGATCCCAATGAAAAAATAAACTTTAGATTCTTTTTATGTTTGTATTATATTTTTGCAAATTTAAGTTACGAAAATGATACATACATATTTTTTTGCATTTAGTAAATTACAGATAAAAGCTATTGGGATCAGAGTTAAGACTACTGTTATTTATTTAGACTACTTTATTACTTCAGCCAAAAGAGAGGAAATATTATCTAATAGTCTCTATCCCTTGATATACTTAATCTAAGTTCATGTACAACCTTAATTTTTACTCAAAAATAAAATTTATCTGTGTTAGAGTGGAGAGTTAATTCGATGTCAAACATCAGCGGAATTTCTAATGTCAGTTAGGAATATGGCATTGCGATACCCTGAGTAGGGTATTTAGTCGAAATCGTACTTTAGAAAATTGCAAACATTCGAGCTATGGAACTAAGAGAATTATTGTCGTCGTTTTGCCCCACATAAGGCACAAACACCCCAGCGATCGAGTTCCCCTGGTGGTGTAGGGCATTGACACTCAGGACAAAGGGGTAAATTAGAGAAACGCGCTTTCACTCGTTCTGCCCAGTTGTTAAATGCCGCAGTAGCACTTTGAGAGTCAATAGTCTTCGGCTCGTGATTAACGAAATGCGAATCCACAAAGCTTGGATGTTCGGCAAGCAAAGCTTTTTTTTTCTCAGGCTTTGGTAATGGCAAACTATGCCATCCCGCAGTCGAAAAGTGAATATCTACTAAGGGGGATGCCAACAATTCATTTACCTTTAATAGCAACCGCTTGCGTTCAAACGTCAAATTTTGTGCCCAAGCAGCGCTGGAAGTTGCGACCCGCAATACATCGCGCCCAATTGAGACTGGACGAGTATGAGATGCATAAGTACTTCCCACAACCTCATGCCAGCACTTAATCAAGATTAGCAATGGCGGTTCTTGCCATTGAGCCTGGGTTTTTAAAATATCTAAAATCTGATTTACTGAATTTAATGACATCTTGCCAACAAAAATGCGAAAATTACTGCGACTTGAGTCGCTATTATCTATGATAATTTTCAGATAATTTTCAGATAATTTTCGTGTTACTTTGGCATAAAACGTATATTTTAATCTCTTAATGAGTTGCGAACAACAATCAGAGGGCACTTGAGAGTCATTATTCGATTGTCACTGCCATTTGACGAAATATTGGTTCCTTGGTGGCAACAATTAAGTCTTTCATAACTCATATCTAACTAGTAATATCTATATCACCCCAGTAATCTAGGTTTAAGGCGAACAGGCAATGAGTCAAAACCCCCTTATATATTCGGGTACTCAACTTTCTAAAACACCTAGTTTGAAGCCAGCATTAGCGGCAGCATTAGCAAGCTTAGAAGTACAACTCGATCGAGAATTAGCTAGATACCGACGCACGCGGAATTATCGAACATCCAGCCAACCGAATTTAGGTAGTAGTACCGCGAATAACCAGATCCAATATCTGAATCCCGCGAATACTAATTTGTACGGGGATGCAATGCCTGTTGAGGAAAGTCACCGTCATATGGATACAGCACAAAATCCGTATCAAATGGCTGACCGGGAAATCGCTCGAACCGAAGTCAAGACACCAACCGGAGCGAGCGATTTAACCTCTTCACCACTGCCATTACCACCACCCCCACCGCAAACCCCTAAATCTGCTGCTGTCAGCGAGGACCCAACATCGACCTCAACAACGAACCCATCGCAAAACACTGTTAGCATTGTGCCAGCGGCGGCAAAAGTTACAGTTGAGTCAAACCCAAATACTGCGGATTCTCAAACCAGTAAAAGCCAACCCGATGATTATTTAGAATCTTCGGAAGCACTGCTGCGAAGTTTGACTGAAGAACCAGCCAAAGAACAAAAACGTCCAAATAGCAACGACAGTCTCCTCTCTCCCTTGGGGATTGGCTCGATGTTGCTGTTAATAGTGGCAGCCTCTATCCTGGGAGTTGTAGTAATTAATCCCAAGAGTTTGCAGTTTGGTCAAGATAGCTCATCTAAAACCAATAACTCAACCGCCGAAACTCAAGGAGGCACGACTACTACAGCGAAAAACGTTGTCGAACCAGTACAAACACCTATACCCAAATATCCGAATCTTGCCAAAGATGAGTTTCCGGAAGTTAACAACCCAAATGATGTGGTTGGGTTAAAACCAAAGTCAAAGCCAACTGCTACTGCCGCGTCCGCACCAGTCCTAAACTCACCTGTAGTTAATCCCCAACAGCAAGTTCCATCAATTCCAATTAATCCTGCACCACCAGCAACAACAATTACTCCCCCAGTTCCCGTCACACCTAGCCCTACCCCCACCCCTGAAATCCCGCTTGACGAAATCCAAGCATCAACCGATGGATTTTATCATGTAGTTATCGATAACGCTGGTGAGAACACTTTGGCAACGGTACGTAAAGCTGTTCCCGATGCCTACTTATCACCCGATGGCAAATTAATTTATCTTGGTGCAATCAAAAACAAAGAAAAAGCGACTGTATTACTTGCAGAAATTAAAGCTAAGGGAATTAACGCTCGCATTCGCCAACCTTAGATACCCCTTGAATAATCAATTTTTCCGTAGGATAGGCTTATAGTCCTATCCTACGCTCCTGTCTGTTCGATTTAATCGCGTTTGCTACGGTTAACATTTTAATAAATATATTCAATATTTTTACGGTGGTGATACATGGGATTATTTGACCGAATTACACGGGTAGTACGCGCTAACGTCAATAGCCGGATGGCGAGTGTAGAAGACCCAGAAAAGATTCTGGAAGCGACTGTTATGGAGATGCAGGAGAATTTGATACAAATGCGGCAGGCTGTAGCTAGCGCGATCGCAACCCAAAAACGCACCGAACGTCAAGCCGCCAATGCCGAATCAACCGATCGAGAATGGTATCGACGCGCCCAACTGGCACTCCAACAAGGTAACGAGCCTTTAGCACGCGAAGCACTAACTAAGCGTAAAACCTATCAAGACACCGCTACAGCATTATTTAACCAAATCGAGCAGCAGAACGGCATAATCGGTACACTAAAAAAAGATATGCGCTCACTCGAAATCAAAATTGCTGAGGTAAGAACTAAAAAAGATATGTATATTGCCCGTGCCCGTTCGGCACAAGCGTCGTTGCGACTCCAAGAGTTAATCGGCGACATCAATGGGGTGACTTCTAAGGGTGTTTTTGAACGAGTTGAAGACAAAATTTTACAGTTAGAATCCCGAACTGAAGTAATTACGATTACCAGTAAGGACAATTTATCAGAAAAGTTTTCAGCGTTGTCATCGAGCCAAAATACTATTGATAGCGAGCTTGCAGCGATGAAAACGCAATTAGCTAGCAGTAATAAAGAAAGTCAGGAGTGACAAAAATTACCAAATAGTCGATAAATTTAGAGAGTAGGCAGTTGCTAAATTTAAAGCGTATGTTAGGAATATAAGGTAATAGGGAGGCCTGATTACGTTCGTAAAGATTAAATTTAAATAGGTAGTTATTAAGTAGTAGAAAATCTTACCATCAAACTAGCGCGTAAATCTCAAAGGAAAAATTTATGGGTTTATTCGATCGGATTAGACGAGTTGTTGGTGCGAACCTCAACGACATGGTGAGCAAGGCTGAAGACCCTGAGAAAATGCTCGAACAAGCTCTCTTGGAAATGCAGGAGGACTTAGTGCAGTTGCGTCAGGGAACCGCTCAAGCGATCGCAGCACAAAAGCGCACTGAAAAACAATATAATGATGCCCAAAACGAGATCAATAAGTGGCAGCGCAACGCGCAGCTAGCGCTGCAAAAGGGTGATGAAACTCTCGCACGTCAAGCTCTAGAACGCAAAAAGTCTTTTAACGATACTTCGACTGCACTGAAAACTAGTTTGGATCAACAAGTCGCTCAAGTTGAAGGACTCAAGCGTAATTTGATTCAGCTAGAGAGCAAAATTTCTGAAGCCAAAACCAAGAAAGAAATGCTCAAAGCTCGCATTACTACAGCCAAAGCTCAAGAGCAACTCGAAGGTATGGTGCGCGGGATGAATTCCTCTTCGGCAATGTCAGCATTCGAGCGCATGGAAGAGAAAGTTTTGATGCAAGAAGCTCGCGCTCAATCAGCAGCAGAGTTAGCTGGAGCCGATTTAGAAACCCAATTTGCTCGCCTCGAATCCGGTAGCGACGTAGACGACGAATTGGCAGCATTGAAAGCCCAAATGACGCTTCCAGGAGGTGCTACCAACCAACCCCAATTACCCGGGCAAGCTACACCTCCAACATCTGCTCCAAAAACAAATGAAGTTGTAGATGCTGAGTTGGATTCGCTTCGCAAGCAATTGGATCAGATGTAGAATGTATCGATTTTTTACAACTTATTGACATAATGTCCCACAGCATTATCGGTTGTGGGATTTTGTTTTGGGATCTAAGCAACCCAAAGAGTATTTACGCCATTTCCCCTCGTGTCCCCTAGTTTTGAGGCGCAAATTGCGGTAAAGTATTGTGTGTGACTGCTAGAACGATACCACCTGATGGAGTCCAATAAATGAGTACGGGTGTAATCACAATAACCGATCCTGACTTTGAAACTGAAGTTTTGAAATCCGAGCAACCAGTATTGGTTTACTTTTGGGCTTCTTGGTGCGGACCTTGCAAATTAATGTCACCAAGCGTCAACTTAGCTGCGAATACATACGGCGATCGCTTGAAAATCGTCAAAATGGAAGTTGACCCCAACCCAGTTACCGTCAAAGAATACCAAGTCGAGGGTGTACCAGCTTTTAGGTTGGTTCAAGACGGTAAACTTTTAGCTGCAACTGAAGGAGCAATTGGCAAAGACAAATTACTCGACTTCATTGAAACTCATTTAAGTTAGATACTGGTCGGTAGTCAGTGGTCAGTGGTCAATAGTAATTGGTCAGTAGTAATTGGTCAGTGGTCAATCATTATTCGCAAAGGACAACTGACAACTGACTTCTAACAACTGACTTCTGACTTCTAACAACTGACTCCTAACAACTGACTTCTGACTCATAACAAAAATGCAGTTTGCGAAACGTTTACAACCCTTGCAATCGAATGTATTTGCCGATATGGATATTGCCAAGGCAAAGGCATTACTAGCAGGACGGCAATTGATTGACCTGTCGTTGGGGTCTTCGGATCTAGTTTGTGAATCGCATGTAATTGATGCGATCGCGCAGTCTCTCCACGACCCAACTACTCATGGCTACTTGCTGTTCAATGGTACGCAAGCGTTTCGTACTGCAGCAGCAACCTGGTACGAGCAAAAGTTTGGCATTACCGTCGATCCCGAAACCGAGGTTTTACCTCTAATCGGTTCCCAAGAAGGTACTGCTCATCTACCTTTAGCAATCCTCAACCCAGGTGACTATGCCTTACTTCTCGATCCAGGTTATCCTTCCCACATGGGTGGAGTTTATCTGGCTTCTGGGCAAATTCACGGAATGCCTTTGCGAGTAGAGAATAATTTTTTACCTGTTTTCACAGATATACCCGCCGAAGTTCTTGACAAATCGCGGATGATGGTGTTGAGCTATCCTCATAACCCTACCAGTGCGATCGCGCCTTTATCTTTTTTCAAGGAAGCGGTCGCTTTTTGCCAGCATCACAATATCGTCCTCGTTCATGACTTCCCCTACGTCGATTTAGTATTCGACAACAAGGAAGGAGAAGGGTTAAATAATACTCCTAACTCCTCACTCTTAACTCCTAACTCCAGAATCGCTCCCTCAATTTTCCAAGCTGACCCGGAAAAAACTGTTTCCATCGAGTTTTTCACGCTTTCCAAGTCCTATAATATGGGCGGTTTCCGGATTGGTTATGCGATTGGTAATGCAAAATTGATTCGTGCATTGCGGCAAGTCAAAGCCGCTGTAGACTTTAATCAATATCGGGGTATATTAAACGGTGCGATCGCAGCTTTAACTGGTTCCCAAATAGGTGTAAAGACTGCTGTTACTACTTTTCGTCACCGGCGCGATACCTTTATTCAAGCTTTGCACCGCATCGGTTGGGAAGTTCCAACACCTGAAGCGACTATGTATATCTGGGCAAAACTTCCACCAGCATGGAGTCAAAATTCGGTGGAATTTTGTACTACTCTAGTCGAGAAAACAGGTGTAGCTGCTTCACCGGGTGCTGGTTTTGGTCAATCGGGTGAAGGCTATGTCCGCTTTGCTTTGGTTCACGAGCCATCAATATTAGAGACTGCTGTAGAGCGCATTGCTGAATTTTTGTATTGAATTTATGACTTCTTTATCGTAAATTTACAATAAATTCATATGTAGCAAATTTTTATCAGTAGTAACGCGAATTTAAGTGTTATAAGTTTTTTGCCTAACCTGACAAAATCACGTTGCTTGCGCTTAGAAAAATAACTCAAATTAACTCAGCTACTTACCTCAACAATTAGAATACCCGCACCTCTACGAAGGCAAAAAGTATCCGAACCGACAACTGCCGTCGGTTTGGTGGTAATATTTTGCTTATTTTTTACACAACGCAGATTTCTAAAACGAGATTAATTATCGTATTTTTAGTATATAATAATACTTGCTAGATTGATTGCTAAGTAAAAAAACTGATGACATTTGAATTATCTTTGCAGAAATTTTAGTAAAGCTTGACATAGAAAATAACAAAGCTTTACCTTTTGTAGTTTTCAATTTCTTAAACTGTGTATAGTTAGCGACAGCTAGCAAATAACTGTATTGTAGGAGGTTAGTTTAAGCCATAGGTAGCTTGTCTCCACAGAAATTACATTGGACTTTCTTTGACTGCAAGCTGAAATAGGGGAAATGACATTTACAGTCATATATTTCCTAGTTGAAGCATTGCTTTAATGTAAATTTTTGCTTAAACTTCAGATTTAAGTTAGTATTGTTGGTCGTAGATAAAAGCACATATAAATTGCTTTTTAATATTTAAAACTGCATAAGATCAGCAAAAAATTTCTAATATTCAACGATTTTTATGTAGTAGCCTAGCCCGTTTCTAGTAATTACCGTTGAATTTGAACCTAAGAAAATAGGTAGCAATGACAGCGCAATTACTTAACATCAAAATTAAACAGCAATTTGAATCGCATTCGCAAAAACGAATTTTACTAGTTGAAGACAACGACGTAAATCGGATGTTGCTGAGTGATTATTTAAGTTATTTAAAATACGATGTTCAAAGTTTGCCAGATGCATCGACGTTCTTTCCAACGCTTGAAAAATTCGAGCCAGAAATAATTTTGTTGGATTTGAAATTACCAGATACCGATGGTTTTTCGCTTTTGCAACAAACCAAGGAAAAACCAAGATTTTCACAGATACCGATTATTGTTGTTTCTGGACTTGCATTCAAAGCCGATCAAGAACGAGCTATGATGCTAGGTGCATCGCGCTATTTTGTCAAGCCTCTAAATCTTAGCGAACTGTTGAAGGCAATAGAAGAAGAGTTAGCTAGATGTTGTTTTTAAGGTTTTGATTTTAAAAGCATTTGGGCTGGATTATAAATTATAAAAGAGAAATATTTGCATTGTTTGGTATCAGGCTGATTCATTCCGGATTGTTTCATGGACTCTAACTAGTATTAGTTATAATTATCGTTTGTCATTGGTAATATTTTTTGAGCTTTAAACATACTCTAATATGTGTAGTTTTTTCATTTACATATCTACTCAGGCTTTTGTTTATTAATATAATCTTCGACACTTTGACTTAAGCCTTGTACCGAACTGCCAATGCGATCGATTTTACGCTGAACCTGTGCTAATAAGAGAACGGCTGTTTGTAGTTCGTCAAGAGTTTCAGCCATTGCATCGCGGTATTGAGATTCAAATTGTTGTAAGTCCACTGGTTTTATCCTCGTATGTTGTGTTCTGTGTCACAGCAACTATCATAATCATTGCTTAAAGATAGATAAATCCGTTGATTCGCCGAACAATCGTTTTAAACGAAAAATTCCGCGATACCTACTATTCAAACCATATATTTATCAGTATTTGATAAGAAAACATAAATAAAAGCGTCTGATTTGCAAAGCTACAGATAATATTGTCAATTTCAAGCTTGATTATCGTTGCTTGGAAATACCCAGTAAGTAGTCTTTACAAATGTGGATGTTTGTTTATTAAAATTTCGATGACAGAATTGGGGAAGTGTGAAGAGGGGGATGGGGAGAAGGGGAGAAGGA
>CAXTCQ010000167.1:0-18149 GCA_964242965.1 uncultured Calothrix sp.
CCTCCCCCACTCTTCACTTTGAAGTTATAGATACAGGTTTGGGCATTTCCCCTACAGAAATCAAACTACTTTTTGAACCCTTTGGGCAAACTGAAACAGGTCGAAAATCGCAACAAGGTACCGGACTCGGTTTAGCAATTAGCCGTAAATACGTACATTTGATGGGGGGTGATATTTCTGTTAGCAGTACTGTTGCTGTTGGTAGTACATTTGCCTTTGATATTCAAATTAATCTTGCTTCAGAAAACGAAGTTTGTTCGAGTTCCAGACAACGCCAAATCATTAGTTTGGCATCCGAACAACCAACTTACCGCATTCTTGTTGTCGATGATGCCGATGATAGTCGAGTTTTTCTTGTTAAATTACTTACTTTGATTGGTTTTAGTGTTCGAGAAGCTCTTAATGGTGTCGATGCTATTTCCGTTTGGTCTAATTGGCATCCACATTTAATTTTGATGGACATGCGGATGCCAATTATGGACGGCTACGAAGCAACAAGGCAAATTAAAGCACGAGAACGACAAAATCAATTAATTCATAATTATCAAACTATCATTATTGCGTTGACTGCGAATGCTTTTAACGAGCAGCGCAATGCCATTATTACAGCTGGATGCGATGACTTTATCAATAAACCGTTTCCAGAACAATTATTGCTCGAAAAAATCCAGAATTATCTCAAAGTAAAATACATTTATCAAGAAGAAAATACTCAGGGAATTCAAAATAATTGGCAAGTTCTTCCATCTAAATTGTCAGATACTAATGTTGTCGATCTCTTATCGCAAATCTCGCCTGATTGGTTAGAACAAATGCATAATGCTGCGGCTACCTGTAGCGACGATTTAATTCTCGATTTGCTAAGACAAATACCATCGGACAATGCTTCAATTACTAATTTTTTAAATGATTTAGCTCATAACTTCCACTTTGAGAAAATCATGGAATTAACTCGAATGGCTATTGATAATTAAGTAACGATGTAAGGTCTCGCGTCCCTACAGGAGGAGCGAAGTTAAAGGATGTTTTTATTCTGGGTAAATATAATTCGCTTGAGATATTGACTATCTAACCGAAGCGCGATTTTCGGATTGATGATTGATATTGGTACAGTTCGCACCAGCACAGGGGGAAGAGAAAGCAGCCATTATTTTTTCTCCTTACTAGTACCAAAAAGAGCATAGTTTCGAGTTTCTACCATTCCTGCAACCAAACGCTCTATATCCTCTTGGGTATGCAGTGCATTAACAGTAATCCGAATTCGGGGTTTAGCAACAAACCAAATCGGAGATACCCAAATACCGTGGTCTTCCATAATTCGTCTACCAAAGATTTTGGGATTAATTTCTGACGGTAAAATAACTGGTACAACATTGGTTTCGCCAATAGCATCAAAACCATGCTCAACTAGGCGCGATCGCAAGTACCGAGTGTTATCCTGAAGTTTTTTTACCTGTTCGGGAAATTTACGAACTTGACGGATGCTCTCTAACGCTGCGGCAGTCAATGGTGGCGGTAAAGAAATTGTACCAATTGAAGTCGGAGAAACATTTAAGAGTGGTTTTAACTCAGCAATGTGAGTGCTAATCGCAGCTCCGGCTGAAGCGGCAAACTTCGAGAAAGTTGTCATAATCAGCGGCACTACGCCCCGCTCAATCGCATAAGACGGTGTGATATTAAAATGTTCGTAAATCCCTCTGCCTGTTGCGCCAATTGCCCCGCTAGCATGAGCCTCATCCATAACGAGTACGCTGCCTTCGTAATTGTGCAGCACGTTGAGCATATCTGGTAAAGGTGCAATATCGCCGTCCATTGAGAAGACAGCATCAGAGATTACCATAATTCGATCGTCAGACCGCGCATACCGATTTAGTTTGCGAGCTAAATCTTCGACATCACAATGACGGTATGGTTTGATTCGGACGCTCGGGCTATGACCAAACGCCTTACCGGAACGAGTCCCAGCATTCACAATTGCGGAGACGATACAGCCATGATTGAGAACATCAGTCAGAATCAAAGTCTCTCTGGTATTTTTAAATCCCGGCACTGGAATTGCTAAGTGACAAAAAGCATCCATCAAGGCTTGCATTGCCATCCAAGCATTCATAAATAGCTGCGTGTGCGGCAAATGCTTAAAAGCGGAAATTTCGTTTTCTAATTGTCGATGCAGGTCAATTCGCCCACTTAAAACCGAACAAGAACTGTTAGATGTTCCGTACTTGAGAATAGCATCAATAGCAGCTTGTTTAACAGCTTCTTCTTGAACTAGTCCCAAGACATCATTCGAGCAGAAACTAAGAACTGTTCGACGCTCACTAGTTGCTGCTTCTTCGATCTCAACTAAATTACCCTGCTTTTGATGACATATATATTCATCAGGATCTAGTCCACTCTCGTACCAGCGCTGTATATACTCTTTAACAATTTGCATAAATATTGCCCCCCTTACTTTCCGTACCCCTTAGATACCAATTAATTACAACATTTTTGCACGAATTGTTCATATTGCTTGATAATCAACTGCTGGACAGCAATAATCGCCGGGTTGATTTCAACATAACGCCTTTGAGGATTTGCTAAATAAGTCTTTTGCTCGCTTTCGACCATTTCAATATCTTGAGCTAAAAATTTCAGCAACACGAATCGCTGGAGCAGTATTTGCAGCAATGGTGTTATCGGCTTGAGTATCCATCTAGGAAGGCGAATTTTGAAAAAGAAGAAGGCAAAAGACCGACTTTCAGTTAGACTTACTGGTAGCCGCATTAAGTATAGACTCGAAATTCCTTCGACAAAAGTGTAATAGTGGGGATAGCGATACTGCACGCAGATTGGTATTGTTGTTACTCGATCTGCTCGTTCGCTCAAACCTAAAAATTTTGCCATCCGACCTTGATAGGAAACTTGATATTCAGCTAAAACAGCAGATTCTGTCTCTTGCAAACTTAATAAAACTGGCTCAAACCATCCCTGTAAATTTTCGTGCAAAAAACCATGAAATACGTCCATTGCGTTTTCATTGCACATCGAAAAATGTGCCTGGAAGTGGGCAGTAACAGATACCATTAACAAGTCAGGTTGGTTAAATTCGGGAATGTCGGGCGGCTGGCTAGTGCAGGCTGCTTTTAAGTCTCCTGGAAACACCCAAATTAAATTATATTTTTCCTGAATCGGGTAACTGCGGACTTGGGCACGAGGTAACTTTTGCTCTTTAGGTAGGTAGGGAATGCTGACGCACTCTCCACTGCCATTAAATTCCCAACCATGATAACGACAAGCAAGGTGACAACCTTGAACTTTGCCTTTGTGTAGTGCTACCCCTTTGTGAGGACAAGCATCTTCTAAGGCATGAAGTTGCCCTTGAGTATCGCGGTAAACAGCGATCGCCTGCTGCCAAACTACCACTTGCATGATTTTCCCAGGTTTAATTTCGTCAGCCCAGCCCACCGGATACCAATAATTTGGGTTAATGCCCACTTGCCGAACTTGGTTCTGAACTGTTTGGCTTTTTAGGCTCGTGGCTGATTCCATGCGATCGTACCTTTTATTGGCTGTTTCTGTTATAATCATCACACATTTAGCCTATCTTAAGTCAATTATCCGATCGGAATGAATACAGGTAGCACGCCTATTTTCGTGGTATTATCTGAATCCAAGTGCTTGTGTTGTAGCCCAAGACTTCAGGTATATGATTAATGTTCCGTAATCCAAAGCTGTTAGTGCTGCTTTTAGCAGGCTGTCTGACCACAATGGCGGGTGGAGTCGTTGCACCAATTTTGCCCGACATCGTGCAAGAACTCCACATCGATCCAGGGTTGGCAGGTATTTTAGTGAGTATGCATTGCTTAACCATAGCCTTATTTAGCCCGCTGCTGGGTATATTAGCTGACAAGGTAGGTAGGTTGCGCGTATTGATTCCCTCACTGCTTGTTTATGCATT
The DNA here is from genome assembly GCA_964242965.1 of uncultured Calothrix sp. Lineage (GTDB taxonomy): Bacteria > Cyanobacteriota > Cyanobacteriia > Cyanobacteriales > Nostocaceae > JANNFJ01. The sequence goes on from CAXTCQ010000167.1 coordinate 3,941, forward strand.
GGTTGGCATAGCAGGAGCTTGGATACACAGTTTTTGGCTGTTATTGCTGACGCGGGCGTTGCTGGGCGCAGCTAGCGGTGGAATTGCTGCGGCTAGTCTGGGGTTGTTAGGGAATATGTATGAAGGTGAAGCGCGATCGCAAGCATTAGCTTTAACAACCACAACCCTGACCATCACTGGGATTATCGATCCAATCTTAGGAGGTTGGGTTGGTGCTAACAGGTGGCAAAACACCTTCTACCTTTACGGCATGGGGATACCGATTGCCCTTTTAGTTGCCTTAATTATTAAAGAAAAGCAACCAGAACCAGCAAAATCCCGCGAAAATGAACTGGGCGAGCAATTGCTTAAAGTTTTGGGTTCTCGTCATGCCTTAAAGTTGCTACTTGCTGTTAGTCTAACTTCACTAGCAATGTACGCCGTTGTGATTTACGCTCCCCTCTACTTGAAAGTAACAATTGGAGCAGGACCAGTTTTAAATGGAGTTGTTCTGGCATCACGAGCGATTGGAGCTGCATTCATATCAGCCTTTGGAGCCAGTAGGTTAGCCCGACGCTTGGGAGAAGTAAAAACAGTCGGCTTGGGATTTGTAGTCATGGCTGTAACTTTGGCAACTATCCCGCTATTACACAAACTCAGCTGGATTTTGCTGAGTGCAATTTTGTTTGGTGCTGGCTTCGGCATTGTTTTGCCTAGTCTCTATAGTGCCCTTGCCAATCTCGCTCCCTCGCAAATAAAATCCAGCGTGCTAGCAACCGGAACAGGTATTGGGTTCTTGGGACAATTTATGTCACCGATTTTACTAGGACCCGTACTTCAGTACTTTGGTTTGCAAGGAGTGTTTTATGCAGCAGCGGGTGTTGCAGCCATCACAGGACTGTTTCTGTTTGCACCAAATCGATCGTAGAGAGAAAATATATTTTAGGTGTTAATAGTCAAAATCCCCTATTAGTTTAATCTCCATCTCCACAGACAATTCAGCAAGAAAATTCCGATCCTCACTAACATGGGGAAACTTTAACTGAGAATCTGGAATACCTCTTTGCAGTTGACGCTGGCGGATAATAGCAAAGCTCCCTGACGATAAAATTCGTAATCGGGGAGAAGGAATTGTATCTCGACGACTGATTTCATAGTGAGTGTTAACAAACTGAAGCTTGCGATCGAAACTAGCTAAGAAAACTTGGGGATTGTCAAGACTATAACCAGGAGCTAGCTCAATATTAGCTAAATAGCGAGCGGGAAATTCATTATCTGACAAGGTAATACAGAAATCTTCTAAAAGTAAGTTAAATTCCTGCTGCAAAGCTTGCATCACCTGAGTTACATGAAATTCTGTTGTCTTTTCCGTTGTCGAAGAAACGAACCCTCCGCGACGGTAGCGAAATACTATTAAAGGAGCAGTTTCGTAAAAACCCACTACTTCGACAACATCACCAATATCGTAACGGTAGAAGCCACCATAGTTGGCGACCAAAATTCGGTAGCGTTCTCCTGCTTTAACTTCAGTCGCAAGTAAAGTTTTGGGATGCTCTGCTTCCCATTGGTCTTGTGGAATAAACTCAAAAAAACTACTTTCAATCGCTAGAACGCTTGCATCATCATTGACATCAGTGTAAATGCTAAACATCCCTTCTGCCGATGAATAAGCCGCGCCAAATATCGGAGTATCTCCGAAGTATGCCGGAAATCGCTCAAAATAAAAATCCGACGTTCCCCCCCGTGCATTGGCGATAAAAGAAAGATTTTGCCATGCGAGTTTAGGTGTAAGCCGCCCCTCTGACTTCAAGATTTCTCGCAGTTGAGCAGCTCGCCTTGGAGTTGCTGAATGCTGCTGCTCTAGTTGAATACGAACTTCTGGTTCGATTTCTAAAGTCGCTGCAATTGTTCCTTTCTCTAAATCTAAGAGCAAATCTTCTGCATAGCGTTCCAAATAGTTAGCGGTTCGCAGGTTGAGCATGGGAAAGTTGGCTATCATTCCTCGCGTTGACTGTTCGCGCAGTGCAAATAGCAAACAAACATAGTGGCGGGCTAAACTATCTGCTGGCTGTAGAGTTTCGTAAGCATTGGCAAACAGTTGTTTGTAAAGAAACTTGTCCATGCGTAAAACGCCCGCACTAGATGGACCATAATCTATTCCACCACTAGTACGTCCCCAAGTTTGTACTGAGTTAGTTAAAAGTAGTTTCCCAAACTGTAGTTTTTGCCTCTCCAGCGCTTGAGTTAAAAAACCAATACTAGTGAGAGTAGCCCTTCGGAAAGCATTTTGCGATCGCCTCGTGGTGGGGATCATTTTCTTTTTCCCTGTCGAACCACTCGTTAAAGTTAGATAAACAACCGGATCGGCTGTGAGAATATTTGTTTCCCCTTTGGCAATGCGCTCAATATACGGTTCATAGCTGCTATAAGGTAAAATCGGGACTCGTTGTTGAAATTGCTCAATAGTTTTAATATTTCTTAATCCGTATTTTTGACCAAGTTCGGTTTCTTGATGAGCCAGCAGGAGACTACGTAAGAACTGCTCCTGCACTGCATCGGTTTGACGAGTTTTCCTCACGAAATTTGCGTTGACTTGTCTTGCTACAGTAGTCAAAAGTGAAACTACAAAATTTGTCATTGAGGTTTTGCTCCTATCAAACCTTGTAATTATAAAGACCAAAACACAATCATTTTCTAAGAGAAGCTAATAGTAAATTTACATGAATTGAGTACAAGTTTGTAGCAACAGTTGTAAATAATGATAAATTAAGTTTGAAAAGCTGTAGGGAAGAAGATTTGTGCTTTTATTAGCGAAGCTTTCCATCGGAATCGCCTGTTTTGCCTTAGCATTTGTGTTTGCAAGTTTGGTAGAGTACTGGCTGCATCGCTTAATGCACGTCTCTAAACGCATTGGCGAACGTCACCGCGACCATCACCGCCGCAATGAAGGACAGGGTGTGTTGTGGGAATTTCGAGACTATATTACAGGCAGCTTTGTGGTGATGGCTGTAATGTTTTTCCTTTCTTGGTCGGCGGGAATTGGTTGGTTTCTGGGCGGACTTATGTACGCTGCATTTTCCGCTTATGCCCATCAGCTACAGCACGAAAACCCTACCAAATGCTTCTGGATGAAAATGCCCGTTCACTATGTACATCACAAGTATGGTATGTGGCATCACAACTTTGGTTTAGCTGTAGACTGGTGGGATCGTGTTTTTGGCACGTATAAGCCTGTAGAATGGCTAACACAAGAAGAACTTCAACAACCTGAACGAGGTTATTTGCAACTCAGGTGGTGGTAAGATATTGCCACAGTATAAGTAAGTTGGTACGAATCAACTTAACTATGTAAATAAAAGTAAAACTTTATGCGTAGTCGGCGCTACGCTAACTGCAAAGCTTGATTTTTTTACACCTACTTACTTAGAAATTTTGTTTCTGATGCCAATTTGGTAATATCGTTACTAAAACGCTTCTTTGTTTCCTAATTTAAATGTGGTTGGAGAAAAAAATTTGAATTACTTTCAAGAGGCGAAAGCTCATTTTGTTGCCAGTCATCAACATCCGATCAATAAAATTTTGCATCACTTAACCAACGTGCTAGCGATCGCCGCTGCTGTTTTTTTGTTCTACGATTGGCGACTGTCACTCGTTTGCTTGGTGCTGACTCAAGTTTTTGCCCTGGGCGGACATGCAGTGTTTGAGAAAAATGAACCCGCCTTCGTCAAGTATCCCGGCATCACCATCTTAGTCTCGATTTCATGGTCTTTTGAGAACTGGTTTGGTCTGCGCCAAGTTTGGGAACACTTACAGCAAAAAACAACTTAAGGAATCAGTTCAGAGCAAAAATTGCTAAGTATTAGATAAATCTAACCGATAACTAAAACACTAAAAAAATTTTCAGGAGTGCAATTTATGTATCAAGGCATATTAGTAATTGATGCTGATGCCCATAAGTTAGAAAATCCCTTGGTAATGCGAGATTATCTCGAACCAGAGTATCGCGATCGCATCGGTTTAGTAATTGATAGTCTAGGGGATCAACGAGCGCAAATCGTAGACTTTAATCCAGCAACGGGTAAAAATGATTTCAGGCGGATGTTTCCGCAACCGCAGGGGATGGGAAAAGGTGGCTTTCGCAACTTGCATCCCGATACAACTTTGGGTGCAATGTTCAATAAAGTGCGAATTGAACACATGGATACTGAAGGTATTGATGTTCAGGTCATCTACGGCACATTGAATTTGGTCTTCTCCAGCTTGCTAGATAAAGATTTAGCGATCGCCCTTTGTCGTGCGTATAATACCTATATAGCCGAGGACTGTCAGAAGTATAATAATAGACTAAAACCCATTGGTGTATTACCTCTACAAGACGTAGACGCAGCAGTTGCTGAAATGCATCGTTGTATCAACGAACTAGGCATGATTGGCGTAGCCGTTGCTCCCAATTTACCAATTCCCCATCCCAAAGCACCGGAAGCTTTTCCAGAAATTCGCACCTGCAAAACCATTAGCCATCCTGACTTTCACCCAATATTACAAGCTGCGGTAGACCTCAACATTGCACTTAGCATTCACGGTGGTCCTGGTTCTTACATGGTGGGTGGTATTTCCGACCACACCGAAACATTTGTGTTGACCCACATTTTCGTGCAGCGGAACCAGCAACAACTGGCTTTAGCACGTATGGTCTTTGATGGAGCCTTCGAGCGCTTTCCGACACTGCGGGTAGGCTTTTTAGAAGGCGGTTGCGGTTGGATACCAGATTTGGCTCACGCTTTTCACGAACATTGGGAAAAACGCATCCGTGATTTCGACCCCAAGAATCCTTATCGCCCTTCCTTGATGGAATTCACCAAGCTGATGATTCAAGAAAGAGGCAGCCACAATAATATTAACTTGATTAGCCAAGCTAAAAACCTCTTCGATTTATTGTGGAATGTCCAACACGACCCCACAAAAATTGATGATGTCAGCTTATATGAACACTATGACCTGCGTCACCGAGATCCGTTAGAATATTTTGAACGCGGTCAAATATTTACCTCTTTTGAATCAGACGATCCCGGTCCTGCTTATATGCACATTGCAATGGGCGAAGTTGGTAAGCGCTTGGCTTGTTTCTCTGGCGATTACGGTCACTGGGATGGCGTACTGCATAACTGTGTTAAAGATGCTGCAACAGTTGCTGATTATGACCCGGAGCATCTAGAACTGTTGTTGGGTGGGAATGCTCTAGCATTATATGGCGACCGCCTGCGCCAATCTTTACCCACTAACCTGTTAGCCCAAACAATCACTAAACCAGCAGGTACGTATTAAGGGATTGACAAAAACAATGCGAGTTTTACTTTTATATCCGCTGTTTCCTAAGTCCTTCTGGTCTTTTGACAAAGCGTTAGAACTGATCGGGCGCAAAGTTTCATTACCACCTCTAGGGATGATTACAGTCGCCGCTATCTTACCACAGACTTGGGAGTTCCGCTTGGTAGACCGAAATGTTCGGTTGGAAACTGAATCTGATTGGGACTGGGCTGATTTGGTAATTGTTTCGGGTATGATTGTCCAGAAATCAGATATGCTGCACCTGATTGGCGAGGCAAAGCGACGAAACAAACTCGTTGCGGCGGGTGGTCCCTATGTCACTTCTGTTCCTCAAGCAGCGCAGTCAGCAGGGGTTGACTTTCTGGTTTTGGATGAGGGCGAGATTACCTTGCCAATGCTAGTAGAAGCTTTAGAACAAGGCGAAACAAGAGGAGTATTCAGCGCCAAAGGAGAAAAGCCTGATGTCACCAGCACACCCATTCCAAGATTTGACCTGCTGGATCTGAAAGTCTACAACGAGATGTCAGTGCAGTTTTCGCGGGGCTGCCCGTTTCAGTGCGAGTTCTGCGACATTATTGTGCTTTATGGGCGAAAGCCACGTACTAAAACACCCGCGCAGCTACTGGCTGAGTTGCAAGTTCTTTATGACTTGGGCTGGCGGCGCTCAATTTTTGTAGTAGATGATAACTTCATTGGTAACAAGCGCAATGTCAAGCTGTTGCTGCGTGAACTTGGTATCTGGATGGCAAAACAGAATTATCCCTTCCGTTTATCAACTGAAGCCTCAGTGGATCTGGCACAAGATCAAGAACTATTGGATCTGATGATTGCTGCCAATTTTACCTCTGTCTTTTTAGGCATTGAGACACCGGACACAAATAGTTTAGCCTTAACTCAAAAGTTCCAAAATACACGTCACTCTCTCATCGAATCGGTTCAGAAAATTAATCAGGCAGGTTTGAGTGTGATGGCCGGTTTTATCCTTGGCTTTGATGGTGAGAAGGCAGGGGTAGGCGATCGCATCATTGAATTTGTGGAAGCTACGGCTATCCCCAAAGCAATGTTCGGTATGCTACAGGCTCTGCCCAATACGGCGCTATGGCAGCGACTCCAAAAGGAAGGTCGTCTACGCTTGGAGACCCAAGAGACATATGGTCATCAAATGACGTTGAGTAACTTTGTCCCTACCCGACCTCCCGAAGAACTAGCCCGTGAGTATGTAAAATGCTTCTGGGAACTGTACGAGCCGAGACGCTACCTTTCACGAGTCTATCGGCACTTTATTGCCAAAAAACCAACTCCTCACAAAGCGCCGTTCCAGATGCTAGAACTCATCGAGATCCAAGCAGTGCTGATCGTCTGCTGGCGACAGGGGATCAAGCGTAATACACGCTTCCAGTTCTGGCGTCAGTTGTTCTCGATTATTCGGCAAAACCGCACTGCATTTGTGCCTTACCTAAGCAATTGCGCCTTAATCGAACACTTCATTGAGTACCGCCAAATTGTCCGTGATGAAATCGAAGTGGAACTAACTAAGTTATTGGCAACAGAAGCAAATCTTAAACCTCAGACTTCTGAATCGAGAAAGGTCACTTTGATGTAATTATCATTGGAAATAATCTGGTGTAATTCATGAGTCAAAACTTTTTGAATCTGTTGACTAAAATCACCCGTGGAGGTTGTGACATGTGCCTGTGCGCTTAGGTTTTAAGCAACTATTTTTCCTAAACCGTCCAGACTATATTGTACAAGTTTTGAACGACCCAGATTTGTTCCCAAAATTTCTGAAGAGTTACGGTAAAGAACTAACTTTCCTATTGTACCTCAACTTTCACTTACTTTAATATCATGTCCGGTTCAAGACTTATAATTAACGTAGGTTGGGTGCAGCGATAGCGTAACCCAACATTTAAGTTGGGTTCCACGCTCGTCCCAAGGGGACACGCTGCGCGTTGGCGTAGCCTGCACTTTGCGCTTACGTTACACCCAACCTACAAAACTATAGAACGTGCATTTTATTATAAGCAATCATCCGAACTTGATATAATATCAAAAAATGACATAAAAGTTATGCTGACTAAGTGCTAACCACATGTTATTGTATCTTCTTAAGTTAAATTGGCAAGAGAGAAACTAAGTTAAAGTTAATAATATTACATTTAATAAATTAATTCAAATTAAAATAATGGTCATAACTCAAACAGTAACATTTGACATCCGGGCAGTTACAACCACAGCAGACAACGAAATGTTTCTCGATGTCCCAGCCAGGGTATATGCCAACGATGCTCACTGGGTGCCACCTCTTCGTAGCAGTGTTACCAAGCAGTTTTTACCAAGTAATCCTTTCTTAAAATACGGGAAGTTACAACAGTTTATTGCTGTATCAACCAACAATTCTCAAGCAGTTGGACGCATTGTTGCCGCAATTAATCAACGCTTGATAGACCGTGAAAACCAAAATGTTGGCCTGTTTGGCTTTTTTGAATGCGTTGAAGATTTTAGTGTTGCCCAAGCTTTGCTAGATACTGCCTGCAAGTGGTTGCAAGAGCAAGGAATGACTGTAGCTAGAGGTCCAATTGATTTTTCTACTCACAATAACTGTCTCTTTTTAGTTGATGGATTTGACTCACCGCCGATGGTGATGATGCCCTACAATCCTCGTTACTATCCAGAGTTTATGGAGCGGGATAATTGGCATAAAGCTAAGGATGCTTATGCTTATGATTTTTCTTTAGATAAATCACTATCACCAAAATTTGAGAAAGGTTATCGAATTGCTCGCAAATCAGGTGTTAACTTTCGTCCAATTGCGACGAAGGGTGAAGCATTTGAGCAAGATGCTAAAAGTATTTATCACCTTTTTAATCGTGCTTTTGCCCCTAACTGGAGTTCTACTCCGCGCAGCGAAGCCGAATTTTTAGAAGAAGCTAAAGATTTGCAGGATTTGGTAGACCCTGATGTATTCCCAATTGCGGAATATAACGGGGAAATGATCGGTTTTTGGATGGGTTTACCTGATTACAATATTCCACTGAAACAAGTTAACGGCAAATTAAATTGGTGGGGAATTCTCAAGTTTCTTTGGTATCGTCGCCAAATCGATCGAGGGCGAGTTATCACTATTTGTTCTTTACCGGAGTATCGCCGGAAAATGGTGCCTCTAGCCTTGATTTATCTGGGAATGCAAGGTGGAATACAAAAGGGCAAACCTTATAAAAGGGCTGAACTTTCTTGGGTTTTTGAAGATAATTTACCTTCGCGCAAATTAATCGAAGCAACTGGTGCCAAAATTTATAAAACCTACCGAATTTATGAAAAAGTCTTATGAAGGCACTAGTTACTGGAGCTAATGGATTTACAGGTTCTCATTTGGTGCAAGCTCTACAAAAGCAAGGCAATACTGTTGTTGGATTGGTACGTAAATCTAGTAACTTAGCACGTCTGTCGAATTATAATCTGCAATTAATTTACGGTGATATCACTGACCGGGATGCACTACGAGCGGCGATGACTGGTATAGACACAGTTTTTCACACCGCTGCTTATGTAGAGCTAGGAATCGTCAATGAGGCAGAAATGGAGCGCGTGAATGTCGAAGGTACGCGGACGGTGCTGGAAGTAGCCCAAGCAGTCGGTGTATCCAAATTAGTGTATTGTAGCACTATCGGTATATTTGGTGATACAAAAGGTCAAGTCGTCAATGAAACCTTTACTAGAACACAGAGCGACTTTTCTTCTGCCTACGATCGCACCAAATACCAAGCTCAACAATTAGTAGATCAATTTGCCAAAAACGGTCTTCCGGTAGTCAGTGTTCTGCCTTCGGGAATATTTGGGGCAGATGACCCGCATTTTGGTTCAGTTATAAAGCTATTTATTAAAGGAAGATTAAAGCTGTGGGCCGGAGGCGATCGCATTACTGGCATTGTCCATGTAGATGACCTTGCCTCAGCCATGATTCTAGCAGCAGAAAATTGCCATTCACAAGGACACTATATCATTTCTGCTGGCGATTTAACAACCCGCGAAATGTTTAAAATTCTCTCACAAGCAACAGGTATTCCAGTTCCTCACGAAGTCCCAAAACCTTTGGTTAGACTTGCGGGAAACTTATTTAATCCAATCGGACACCTTTTGAAATGGCAACCACCTATTAGCCGAGAGCGCGTTCATTACATTTATGACCGTTGTGTGCGAGTAGATGCCACCAAAGCCTACAATGAACTCAACTGGCATCCCCGATCGATATCAGAAACTTTACTTGAGCTAATCGGGTAACGCGATTTGCGAAGGTGAATTACCACCACAATAAACTGTTAAAGTAATAATTTCACTATTTATTAATCGAGTCATGCTTATTTCTTCTTCAGTCCCAGAATTCATTGCATATGCAGGAAAGCACGCTGCGCTTATACTCAATCGCAATGCATTTCCCGATGCTATTCGCACGCATGTTGTTTGCAATTGAATTTGCCGGACGCTAAGATTCATGCCATCTCGACAATGAAGATATCCTTGCGTCAAGTTGTAAACGCGCCCGTCGGGGTAAACTTCTGAAAGTACCGCAGATAGATCGAAGCTAGGTTTGTCGGCAACACAAAAGATTTTGACTATTACATCACCTGTCAAATGCAAATCTTGGAACGGTTCGCTGGTATATGTCAAAACATCTGCACGACAATCGATATGCGATCGCTCAAACACACCTGCTGGAATCCCTGCATGTCCTCCTAGCGATGGTACGGGTCGCCAAGGGTCATGTACAATTACGTCTGAAATGCTGGTTTCTGGCAAATTCTCGCTCAGTATGCCTTCTTCGCGCATACTCGCAAGTCCGGTACTTGACAAAAAATAGTTTTTATGAAATGTTTTTGGAAGATTCGAGTAATTCTGCCAAATATTGTTCCCCATTTCAAACAACCAAACTGGCGGCAAATCGAGCAATCCTGTATTTTTACCTTTGAGAAATTGGTCAAACCAGGATATTTGCATCCGATCTATTGGGTTTATGGCATTTACACCAAAGTCCATAGCACCTACTTTTCGCCCCCAAGGTATATGTGCCCAAGGTCCGATCAGTAATTGCTGGCGGTACTGACTTCGAGATGCCATATCATTATATAAGTTCAATGTTCCGCGCAGGTATGTATCGAACCATCCACCGATATGGAACATAGGTAAATCAACTTTTTGCAAGTAAGTTTTTGGTGAAAGTTCTTGCCAGTAGGTATTGGGTTGGGAATGCGTCACCCAGTCGTGGTAGTGAGAATCAAGAGCGTAATATTTGAAAACTTCGGGATAATTGGGGATAGCATCGTGAAGCGGTAAATTCCGGGATGCTGTAAGTAATACCCGATATGCCTTTTCATCGTTTTGTAAGCGTGCAGTTTCCGCCGATAGTTGAATTGCCCATGCCAAATTGGTTTGCAGGCAGAAAGCACCGCCTTCATACGCCCAATCAGCGTATAAATCGTAGCCAACCATTGCCGGACAAATTGCTTTGAGTGGAAGCGGTTTTGCTATTGCTGCATACAATTGCGTCATTCCTTGATAGGAAAACCCGTACATCCCGACGTTGCCATTACTACCTGGTAAGCTGGCTGCCCAGTTAACCGTATCTTCACCATCCGCGATTTCATGGGCAAATAATTTAAATTCACCCTCCGACGTACCGCGTCCCCGCACATCCTGAATGACTACAATGTAGCCTTGGGCAGCATACCAACTTGGATGCGCGTAGACAACAGTCGATGCGATCGCTCTCCCATAAGGTTGACGCATCAACAATATCGGAAATTCACCTTTCGCATCAGGGCGATAAATATCTGCATCGAGACGCACTCCATCACGAGTGTACATGCAGGCTGTTTGTTTGGAATAGAAAGAGAGCATAAGAATTGAGGGGGAAGGGGGAAGTGGTGTAAGTGGGGAGTCGAAGATTAATTAACTACTTTTAATTTCTAACTCTTAACTCCTAACTCTTAACTCCTAACTCTTAACTCCTAACTCCTAACTCCCTCATTTCTGCCCTAATTGACGTTGCAATTGTTTCAGGGTTTGATACATTTCTGGTAAACGGCTCACAAGTGCCGATACTCTCAAAAAGTGCCGATGCGACATACCAGGGTTGCCGCTAACTATTTGGCCATCTCCAACATCAGCGATAATTCCGGATTTTGCAGCTACGATCGCCCCATTACCGATATTAATTTGGTTACTTACTCCTGTTTGTCCGCCTAAAATCGCTCCCTTGCCAATTTTTACGCCCCCTGCTAGTCCAACTTGCCCAGCTAATGCACAACCTCTACCAATTTGGCAACCGTGACCTACTTGTACTAAATTATCAATTATTGTCCGACTTCCAATCCGGGTTTCGCCGACAGCGGGACGGTCGATTGCCGAGTTACAGCCAACTTCAACGCCATCTTCTAATATTGTGGAACCCGATTGTTGCATTTTGAACCAACCTGTCGCAGTTGGTACAAATCCAAATCCTTCAGATCCGATTACCGCACCGCTATGAATTGTACAATTAGCTCCGATATGAGTGCGTTCGTGAATCGTACAGTTCGCATGTAGAATTGTACTAGAGCCAATTTTGACATCGGGATAAATTACGACATTGGGATGAATGCACGCACCATCACCAATCTCGACATTGTGTTGAATAACTGCGTGTGCGCCAATGTAAACATTACTACCTATTTTGGCGGTTGGGTGAATTACCGCACTTGGATGAATTTCGGGTGCGGGTTGCCAAGGCTGATAGAATACTGCGATCGCAGTCGCAAACATTAATCGCGGTTCGCGTGCAGCAATCCAAACAATATCGCGTTCGTCAGCTAGTGCTTGTAAGGCTTCATTGTTAGGTAAGATTAAAGCACTGGCCTTAGTTTTAGCAATAAACGATGCAAACTTGGTACCTTCGATATAGCTAAGATTACCATTTATCGCTTCATCTACCGCTGCTACCCCAGAAATTTCGGGATTGCGGTCTTTTTTCGTGATTAGACTGTTGGTGGCGGCAGCGTCACCAAGTTTTTGAATAATTTCGCTAAATTTCATACGTTTACTTCAGAATTCCCCGATCGAGGCTCAATTATGACCCTGCGTTCAGACTGTTAATTTAAGTATTTAGTATTAAATGTACTCAGTACGATTGATGTACCGTGTCTTTTTTCATTTTCATACTTTGGTGATTGATTCCAATTGTGAAATCATGCCTTGTTTTTGACTATTTTTCAAGTAATACAGTTCCAGTCAGCGTTTTCTAAATGCAAGGTATCATAGTAATGGTTTGCATCTGCCTTAATTTTCTCGAATTGCTACTTATATTATTTCTTTTGCTTATATATCACCTGAGAAAATGAACGTCAAAACCGAGACTAAGCACGAAACACGTTCATTCTAGTCATAGGTATCATGGTCTAAATCAAAGATATTGCCCAAAGCGTTGTTGTATTAATATCAATAACTTATGACTCTTATCACTTGATGTGTAAATACATTATGGCTGACACAATACGGCAATAGCCACGACCGCATTGTGCGCGGTGTGCGACAGCAACCGCAGAAATCCTTACTGAGCAAGAGTTTTATCGACGGGTTAAAATCGATTGCTGACTTATTTTGAGACTGTCTAACTATTTGCCCTAAACCATTTTTTTCCTGTTCCATCTGGTAACAAGCTTCTTTTGCCCTTTGAGAAAGTTTGTCTGGATCTAAACTCCACCAGATTAGAGCGCAAGTATCAAGGACAATTTTTATACTTCCTGCCATTCTTCACTAGTTGGGGTAGTTAAATCTTCAAAATACTTGACTTTACCCCGCATATTCTTAAATAATTCTTCGGTTGCAGGAGTTTTTTCATACTGTGAAATTCTTACGACTGGTTTATTTCCATCAGTAACTAAAATTTCTTCACCTTCTAAGTCTACAAGTTGCAAAAATTCTAGTAAATTAGCTTTTAATTGATTCTTGTCAATTGATTTCATGTTCTTAGTTTTTATTTGTGGTTACTAATTTTTCCTGCCGAAGGGCTAATACTTCCATCTCTAGGTTTAAGTTAGGTTGTTCTCAGCTTATAGGGTTAAAAGAACACAAAACACCTGTACTGATGAAGAAGCCAAGCATAACTCCTCCTGAAAGTATAACTAATCAACTTGTGCCACGCCCTATTACCGAAGTTAATTTAGAAGATGGTTTTTGTTATAAATACGTCATAAACGCATTTTGCCTGTTCGCTCATCAATTTTTTGTCGGTATTTGGCCTGTTTTATATACTCTAATTTAAACTTCATATACAATTTAATAAATCCAAATTCCTTAAGATGAGTTATTGAACCTTCGCATGGAACGTCTATAACGCTTAACCTGGATGCGCTTTCCTGGTTCATTAGAGATAGTCCTACTTTTCTCAATACCGAATAAAAAGCCTTCTATTTTTTAATCTCAACGTTCGGTGACTTTATGTTAGCTAGCGGTCATTAAACGTCCAATTTCATCGCGGGTAATATTTTTTACTGGTTTTAGAGCGGACAATTGCCCTTGATTAATTACACCAATGCGATCGCACAACATCAACAATTCATCTAAATCTTCTGAAATTACCAGCGTATAAACTAGAATGTAGGGTATTCCGTAATTTAGCTAGAGTTATTTTGGAATAAAACTAGCACAACTGACAGCAGCGCTAAGGGAACTCACGAAAACTTCACCCATATAGAAGGTGTCCCGGAGTTAATACACATTTAACCGTTACACAACGATTGCGATCGCTATTTTTAAACTTAAAAATTTTTAATAAAAATTACTAATAACAAAAACCTCCTCTTAATGATAAGAGAAGGCTTTTATTTAAAAATAACCCTGGCATCGAGCAATTGTTGCGGGAGGCAAC
>CAXTCQ010000168.1:0-18027 GCA_964242965.1 uncultured Calothrix sp.
GTTGCCTCCCGCAACAATTGCTCGATGCCAGGGTTATTTTTAAATAAAAGCCTTCCAAATTATATTGGGAGGCTTTTGTTTTATGATTTATTATTTAGCTAACAGGAATATTAATCATATATAGGAATCCGGTTTGATTTATGTAGGCGTAGCCTGCGCTTTGCGCTTAAATATCTAAGTATACGTAGGGTGCTAACGCACCCTACGTATCTACGTATCCGTTCAAAAATCAAATAGTAGTCCTATATAGCGCTAAAGCGCAACTACAAGCATAATATCAATTTATCGAGTTAAATCTCTTAACAAAAAATTCTTTTCCTATTTTCTAGAGATTAGCTAAAGTAGTTTTATCCCAAGATAATGATGTCATGAAAAGATGATTATGGGGAAATCGCTCCTTCCTAAACCAGTTGGTATTATCTTCTCAGTCCTCGCATTACTAACATTGACCTCGCAAGCTGTACTGGCAGAACAATGCCAGGTTAAGCTCCACAACAATAGCAGCTTCAAAATTCGTGAAGTACGAATGTCACATGTTGGTAAAGATGATTGGGGAGAAAATCTAGTTGATGATATCGAAGATAAAACTGTATGGCAAGGTCAAGCAGTTAACTTACGATTTGAAGATGAGGAAAATCAATGCGAGTATGATATGAAAATTGTTGGAGAAGATGAGCATGAGGAAGAACACAGGGTCAATGTTTGCAATAATTCAGATTATGAAGTTACCGATGAATAATTAGGTAATTAATAGTAGTTAATTGTTATTTGTTAATGGTTAACAACAGTTAATGTTAAATAACCAATAGTTAACAAGAAATAATTAACTACTATGACAAGTAACTGGCTTAATGCATTAAGGAACTGTCTGCGGTATTGGTGCTGGAACCGGTTGTGGTATTGGTGCAGGTACTGGTTCTGGCACTGGTTCCGGTATTGGTTGCGGTACGGGGCTAGGTGCTGGTTCGGGACGCGGTAATGGATTTGGATCGGGAGTGGGAATTTGTGGTTCGGGTATCGAAATAAGTTTTGGGTGAATCATAATTAAAAGGAAAGATTAAGGAAAAAGGGGAAACGGAAAAGAATAAAAAATTCAACTTTTCTGTTAAGATTTCGATTTCAAGCCTTATAGTTTATATTCCGTTCTTAACACTTCATCTTTTACCCTTTACTTACTTTTGCCATCTGCCGAAATGACGAATTATTTATCGCAAGCTCAAACACCTTTATTGACTGCTCTTTTGAAAATTGCCGACGAACCTCACGCAGCTTTTTATACCCCAGGACATAAGCGTGGTGTGGGGATTTCGCAACAACTTCTGGATGTGTTTGGTAAGGGAATGTTTAGTGCGGACTTACCAGAATTAACCGAGTTAGATAACTTATTTGCAGCGAACGGTGCGATTGCACAAGCGCAGCAACTAGCAGCTGAGGCATTTGGTGCAGCACGTACTTGGTTTTTGGTGAATGGTTCGACTTGCGGAGTTGAGGCAGCAATTTTGGCAACCTGCGGGACGGGAGATAAAATCATTCTGCCCCGAAACGTACATTCGTCGGCGATTGCAGGTTTAATTCTGTCTGGTGCAATACCGATTTTTATTAACCCGGAGTATGACGCAGTTTTAGGTATTGCCCACGGTATTAGCAGTAATGATGTTGCCCAAGCGCTGGCATTGCACAGTAATGTAAAGGCAGTATTAATGGTTTATCCAACTTACTATGGAGTATGTGGCGATGTCGAAGCTCTAGCACATCTTGCACACAGTTACAATATTCCTCTAATTGTAGACGAGGCGCATGGCGCACACTTTGCCTTTCATCCCGAACTTCCCATTACTGCGTTAGCAGCTGGTGCGGATATTTGCGTTCAATCAATCCATAAAACACTGGGTGCAATGACACAAGCTTCAATGCTGCACCTTCAAGGGTCGCTTGTAGATAGTTATCGCATTACCAAAGCATTGCAATTGGTACAATCTACTAGTCCCAGCTATATACTAATGGCAAGCCTAGATGCAGCGCGATCGCAAATGGCTTTACATGGCGAAGAGTTGATTTCACGGACGCTAGAACTTGCCGACGATGCGCGAAAGCGTCTGAATGAAATTCCCGGATTATCTATTTTACATAGCCCTGCTAATCAAGGGGGGTTAGTTCTATCTACTTCCGGTTTTATGAATCTCGACCGAACCCGATTAACTATTACTGTTTCCGGCTTAGGTTTAACAGGTTTTGAAGCCGATGAAATTCTTGAAACCCAGCTTGGTGTGCGCTGCGAATTGGCTTCGTTACAAAATGTCACGTTTATTATTAGTTTGGGTAATAGAGAAGAAGATGTTGATAAATTGGTAAATGCATTTAGTATATTAGCTCACAAACACTCGATAACCTCACTTCTCTCTATCAAAGAGGCAAGCGCAAGTTTTTTTGAAGTTGGAAATACTTTAATTATGTCGCCCCGTGAAGCTTTTTTCGCTGCGGCAGAAACATTACCGTTTGAGAAAACGAGCGATCGCATTTGTGCTGAAATTATTTGTCCATACCCTCCAGGCATTCCGATATTAATGCCGGGAGAAATAATTACCCAACGTGCTTTAAATTATTTGCAAGAAATTCAAGCAATGGGTGGTTTAATTACAGGGTCTACTGATAATAGTCTCGAAACCTTAAAAGTTGTCTGTATTAAATAGGTTGGTACAAATAAAGCGTGCCTTGCGAGAGTCATCCTTTGTTCTTTGTCATAGTTAATTAACGGGCAAGCGCTACAAAAATCAATGCCAACCCTTTTTCACTCGCGGTTACGCAATGCAGGTAAATTACATAAATCGTCACACCGAGCGGTTTGAATTCGTGCCAAGACACCATCTAAATATTTTGAATCATCCAAACCAGAATTCCTAAAAGTTTCTCAACTGGAGGAACTAAATAATCAGTTAAATCAATTGTTACCGTTTGTTTTTCTAACTTGAGAAATGTCCACAAATTACCACTGGTGACACTGCCGTAAACCACTTGGGTGGGTTGCTGGTTTGCTTCATTAAACCTTTGTGCGGCAACCATTTCTGCCATACATTGTCCCAAGCCTCCCTTGAGATTTTCTTTTTTTGCTTCTACAATCACTACTGCTGGAGCTTCAATAATTAATTGTTCGGGCGATTTACTAATCAAAAAATCACAAATACCATTCAAGCCCACACTAGGATCGACTGTAAATTCCTCACCAGAAAAAAAGCTAATTTTACGGTCGAGAATTTTTCGCACCTCAAACAAAATGGGACTAATAATTAGTTCCGAACGTGCTTTTTCAGAACCCATTGCAATCGCTAAAGGTAAACTTTCTTGTAAAAACTCTACTAGATAGGGGTTAGCTGCTACAGGTTCAATCGGAGGAAAAAAGCTACCTCCCTCAACCAAAGTTAGGTTAAAGCTTTGTTTTGCCTTGCGAATACTAAAATCGCTATAAGCCATGAAAGAGTGAATTAATTTGTTCCCTCTATTGTATAAGAGAAAGTAGCTGCAAAAGTCCTAATCGACGTTATCCTGATACCATACAGCTTGAGCTTCAGTACCGCAAAACGCCATGTAGTCAGTTATCCCACATAGAAGAGACTGATTGATGAGTTGATTATTGCGATAGGGCGGGCTGGAAGCCCATCCCACGAGATATAATTTGCGTATCTTTTTATTTGCAAGTCCCTTAAAAAGGTAAAAACTGAAGTAGAACCGATGCAACACCACTTACGAAATCAAAGAAACTAGGCTTACCTGCACTAACTTTTGTTTCTGATTGAGGTGTTTTGAGTTCAACCATAAAAGCTTGTGCGGTTTGAATGCCATTTTGATTCTTTTGGGTTGTAAACATTTTCTCGGCGGTTTGCGCGTCTTGAAATGCGCCTTGACGGTCGAATAATTGGTAGCGGGCAACACCACGCGCTAAAAACGCTCCTGCGTAGTCAGGTTTAATTGCGATCGCTTGATTAAAATAATCAACAGCTTGTTGTTGATTGCCTTTTTCACCTGCGGCAACTCCGAGAGCATAAAATTCTTCGGGTGTAGCAATTGTTGTGGGAATACCCGATGCTCCCTGCAAATTAGACCCGTTCACGGTGACATTCGTTAATTCAATGCCATACAAGTAAGCATTTCTTAAATCTGTACCGACAATTGTTGCACCATTGAGTTTGGCACTGTTTAAATTTGCACCAAATAAGCTAGCTCCACTTAAGTTTGCTCCCCGTAAATCTGCCCCTATCAAATTAGCACGGCTAAGGTTTGCACCTGCGAGGTTCGCCCCACTCAAATCGGCTCCGGCTAAATCAGCCATTACCAAACCAACCCCGCTAAGGTCGCAGTTTTGGCACTTTTTTGTAGCAAGTAATTGTCTGACATGTTCGGAATTTGCGGCGTGAGCGCTAGCTGCTAGGCTAATTGTTGTAAAAAATGTGGCTGTAGCT
Source organism: uncultured Calothrix sp. (assembly GCA_964242965.1). GTDB lineage: Bacteria > Cyanobacteriota > Cyanobacteriia > Cyanobacteriales > Nostocaceae > JANNFJ01. Next base: position 4,455 of record CAXTCQ010000168.1, read on the forward strand.
ATAATTTGCTTTCTCATAAACCCGAAGGCAATATGTTTCACTTGATACTCAACCTTAACTCATAAAGTTTGAGATATCGGGCTTGAGAAATCAGTCAAAATCTTGATATGTATGCAGTGTAAGTCCTATTTAAAAGAATTTTTAGCCGTAACAAACGTCTATACTAGCGATGCTTAAAAATATGAATCGGCAAATTAACAATTTTGTCCTGACGTTACATGTAACATCTCTACCAGTATTCTCATAATTTTAGCTCTTGCCTAAATCCCCGACAACGGAGTGCTAAGTCGGGTATCTGACACCTGCGACATGTCAAAATTAATAAAACCAACCACGATGAAAGTGCATGTGAGGGTTAGAATCCGGGTAACCTTTACGAAACCCAGATTCTTGGAACTCTTCAAAACTTATGAAACGAACCACCACAGCGATCGCAATTAATTTATACTCAACAAATATTGTCAAAATTAACACAAATCACTACTAGCTAGTTATGCCACTGAGATATTACCAAAGCCGATTGTTTTGGTAAATTGTGTTTTTGAACTGTCTGCTCTGAAGACGGCATGAATTCTGCAAACAAGCTCAATGCAAAAGTTAAACCAATAGCGAGTAAAAGTTTTTCTAGCATTGCAACCTCCTACAACTACTTAGTAATAAATATCTTTTTATCCTTTACTGCTGAATCTAGCTGTCATGTATTTTTCCTATAACCTATGCGATATCATTATTGCCATCGAGTGATTGAAGTCACAAAAATACGTGATTTTAGTCACCCGTATATCTCAAACTCAGTCTACATACCTAGATTAAAAAAGTATTAAGGTAATTTTGTGCCGTTTAGATTTGCGCCCTCAGTGCGAGCGCCGTCCAAATTAGCACCTTTGAGATTTGCACTACCGAGATTGGCTCCCCTTAAATCGGCATTGCTTAGATTCGCATTAGTTAGATTCGATGAAGCAAGATTTGCGCCACCAAGATTTGCGCCACTCAAGTCTACACCGCTCAAATTAGAATTGGCTAGGTTTGCGCCACCTAATTGTGCAGCACGCAAACTCATCCTTCGCAAGTCCCGACCTTGAAAATTAACGCCACCTAGATTTTTATTATTAAGGTTAGTTTTTGACTGCGTGGGTGCTGATGGGATTGGTATATTTTCGCTTGGTTGTGATGGATTTTTTGTAAGTGGTAGCGATGTTTCAACTGGTGCTTCGGATGCATCGGGAACTGGAACTGCTACGGATGATGCAGTCGATGTCAGGCTTGATGATTCGGATGAGGCTACAGGCTTTTCTGTAGTTTTGAGTAGCATGTAAATACCAGTCCCGGTAAGGAAAACTGCCCCCGTGATTACAGCAGCGAGGATGAAAAGCAACCCTTTGCGTTGATTTTGCTGGTGCATTTTGCTGCCTCAGTAGTTAAGTTAGTTTAATGAATCAATTGTGGCGGCATTGGTTTCGCTGCGTCCAGTTTTACTCAAAGAACTTGTCGTGCGATCGCAAGTATCGCCAACCCCATGTCGGCTAAGGTCGCCTGATACATGGTACTAGTATTGTTACGGCTCGAGTCTGCCAGTTTGACCGTCTCCTGCCCTTTGGAACCATCATTAAACAGTGGTGTTTCAACTATCACTAATTATAAAAGGAGTAAACTACCGATGGATCTTAAACTAACAGCTCATACGGCTCTGGTCACTGGTTCTACAGCAGGTATTGGGTTAGCGATCGCTACTACCCTCGCCCAAGAAGGAGCAACCGTAATCATCAATGGACGCACGAGCGAACGAGTTGATGGCGCTCTAGCTCAAATTAAACAAACCGTAACTGATGCCAAACTTCAAGGTGTGGTAGCAGACCTCGGAACCCAGGCAGGAGCTTCAGAATTGTTCGAGCAAGTCCCTGAAGTAGATATTTTGGTAAACAACTTAGGAATCTACGGCTTTAAAGCCTTTGAAGAAATTGACGATGACGAGTGGATGAAATTCCTAGAAGTAAACGTTATTAGTGGAGTGCGACTCTCACGACATTACTTACCGTTGATGCTGAAAAAGAACTGGGGACGCATTATTTTCATCTCCAGTGAGTCTGGCATAAATATTCCAGCAGAAATGATTCACTATGGTGTAACAAAAACCGCACAACTAGCACTAGCCCGTGGTTTGGCAGAGACAACTGTTGGCACTAATGTCACCATTAACTCAGTGCTTCCCGGTCCCACCCGCTCGGAAGGTGTCGAAAACTTTATTCAAGGATTGGCAAAAGACCAATCCATTACTAGCGAACAGGTAGAGGAAGAGTTCTTTCAGAAAACTCGTCCATCTTCGCTCATTAGACGGTTTGCAACATCTGAGGAAGTGGCAGCACTGGTTGGATTTGTCGCCAGCCCATTATCGTCTGCTACTAATGGTGCAGCCCTACGGGTTGATGGCGGTGTAGTGCGATCGATTGTATAAGTTGCATTCAAAAGGGCAAAAGGGCAAAAGGGCAAAAGGGCAAAAGGGCAGGGAAACCCTGCCCCTACATTATTTAACGCTGTCGAGATAGGGGCTGTGGAGGAATGCGGGATGGAGTGGATACAGGTCGCCACAGAAGTAAAGGGATGCTAAGAAGCCCTAAAAACACCATGACTCCGGTCATAATCCAAACAGGAAAACGCTTGGGTTGATAGTCGCTGCGTTCAATTTCCCAAAAAACTTGATTATATCGCCATGCTGCCAAAGCTATAGTAAGGATACCAAACAAAACTAAAGCAAGACCTAAATTTTCAGAATTTAATAAAGGATGTACTACAGCCTGCTGTTGAGTAATTGCGAGATTTAACTGCCGTAAAAATAAAACAAAACGAGCGATCGCAAAACCAAACCCAATCAGCGCAATCGATGTCCGCAACCAAGCAAGAAAGGTACGTTCGTTTGCCTGATGCTCGCGTATACGGTCAATTTTTGGTATTTTGCTCATGATTAATTTTGATTTCAAATAAAATGCACCCAGCCATAACGACTGGATGCAATGTTGTATCTTAACGGTTAATGGTTAATCATCAACCTATTAATTACCCAATAAACCAAAAACCGCGAACTGCCACAGCACCAGCTAAGGCAGAAGCTGCCAGCGATGTAATTGCTGTTCCAAATAGCCACCAAGCGGCTTCAGCAACGGCTTTTTTACTGTCGCGTGCTTGCTTTTTGGCTTGTTCTTTGATACTTTTCAAGCGTTTTTGAGTTTCAGTTTGAATCAATTCGGCACGTTGAAGAACGCGATCGCGTGTTGATTCAATTCTGTCAACAATCTGGTTTGCCTGTGCTTCAGAAATATCTTCGCGGGAAGAAAGAACAGCAACGAGAGTGTCACGGTCAAACTGACCTAAACGCGATCGCAGCGCATCAAAACCAGCTTGGGGGTCGTCAAACAGCTTCGTAAAGTCCTGTTGAATTCCTTCGTAATTCAACTCTGGACGGTCGAGCGAGTTGAGGTATCCGCGAATTTGACCAAAAACGCTATCCAGAGCAGATTGCACCCGTTCTTGGATTTTTTGGAATTGTTCAACTACCGAGTTGCGTGCCGATTCGATTTGCTCGACGATGCGATTTGCTTCTTCCTCAGAAATATCCTCGCGTTGCGAAAGCAATGCAACCAAAGTCGAACGGTCAATTTTAGAAACGCGATCGCTCAAGCTTCCCACACCTGCACGGGGGTCTTGCAGAAGCAATTGTAAGTCGCGTTTGATACTGTCGGGATTGAGTTCTTCTTTTTGAGTATTCCGCAAATAACTTTCCAAAGTAGCTTCAAAGTCTACAACTTTTTGCGTGGCACGTTTTGCTAACCGTTGCGGGGCTTTGATTGCATTTGTAATCGCCGTTTGAGTCGAATCGATAACTTGGTTGATTTGCTCCTCGCTCAAATCGCCGCGTTGTGTCAGTAATTTCACCAGGGTTTCGCGGTCAACTTGCGAGAGTCTTTCACCTAATGCTGCGGCACCTGCTTTCGGGTCTGCAAGCAATTTTTGTAAATCGCGTTGAATACCTTCAGGATTGAGTTCTTCCAAATTGGTGCTGCGGAGATATTCGCTAATCGAATTTAGAGTTTGTTCGTACTGTTCCTTTGCTTTTGTTGCTGCTTGCTGCGGTGCTTGGAGAATGCGATTGCGTACCGATTCCAAATTATCGATGATTTGGTTGACTTTCTCCTCGCTCAAATCCTGACGCTGACCTAGTAATTTTACTAATGTTTCGCGGTCAAATTGGGACAATCTTTCTTGTAAAGCAGAAACTCCCGCTTGGGGGTCGTCGAGTAAAGTCGAAAAATCGCGCTGAATTCCTTCTGGATTGAGTTCATCCAAGTTGGTATTCCGCAAATAATCTTCAACACGCTGACGTAATTCCGCAGCTTGGGTACGGACTTTTTCTTGTAACTCTCGTGCTTGGTTGAGAATGCGATCGCGTGTTCCCTCAAGTTCACTAACAATATTATTTGCTTCTTCTTCGCTCAAATCTTGACGTTGTTGGAGAAGTTGCACCAAGCTATCTCGATTAAATTCACCAAAGCGTTGAGTCAGTTCTTCCACAGTTGCTTTCGGGTCTTCGAGCAACTTACTGAAATTCTCCTTAATCCCTTCCGCATTCAATTTATCTTTGCTAGTGGAACGCAAATAACTTTCCACGCGAGCGCGAAGCGATGGTACTTCATCGTCGCTGTCCGATTGCACCATTTCCAAAACTTCTTGACGAACACCTTCCATCTGTTCGGAAATTTCTTTGACTCGTGCTTCGCTTAAATCACCACGTTGGTTGAGCAAATTTGCAAAATGTTCTTGATTTAATCCTTCTAATTGTTTGCGAATTGCACCCGATGCAGCATTGGGGTCAAAAATCACTTCGCGGAATTCGTCTTTAAGCGTGATGCGATTCAAATGCCAAGGTAACGAATACAAAATGTATTCTTCCACATCATCCTTAATAGTGTTGTCAGGAGCAACTACAGGTACGGTTTGAGCAATTTTTTCTGTGGCTTTGCTACTCAATTGCCGCAACTGTTCGGTAATTTTTTCAACATCGACATCTTTAACTCTACCTTTGATTTCTTGTAATTGATGCGTGACTCGATCGACATCAACTTTTGAAAAATCGACCTTACTTAGAACAGTAGCTGCAACCGTACCTAAACCCGATTGTACTGCTTGGTTGATTAGACCATTGCTCCTGTTGCCGATTCCGCTACCCGCAATAGCCAACTGCTGTAAACTTTGAGCCAAATTTTCGGGTTTCAAGTCATCTGGACTTGCCGATTTGAGCAAGTTAATAACTTGTTCGGTAGGGTTATTACCACCAGATGCTTGATTCCAAGCTGCCTCTAGTTGGTCAGCAATGCGATCGATATCACCCTTAGCAAAGTTGCTGCGATTGCCAATTAAATCGACAAGTGTCTGACGATTTACATTTTTCAATAAATCGCTATTGCCAAGTGACTCAAAATCAACATCCTTCAACAGCTTGTCAAACTGACCGCGAATCTCATCTAAATTAAGTTGCGGTAATTGTATCGATGAGAGCGAACTCGTAAGAGTATTCTTAATACTATCTGCGTCAATACCCGAAGTCAGTTCGCGTCTGACTGCTGCGGTAATATCTTCCGCAGTCGAAACCATTTGTTGTTTAGCCGCATTCGCACCAATCGCTGCGGTTGCTGTACCCATTAACCCCTTTAAACCAGAGTTAGCAGTATTAACAATTGTACCAATCAACGAACCAACCGCAGACGAACCCAACCATATTATTAGTGCAAAAAATGCCGACCAAATTACTACACCAATAGTTGCACCAAGTCCCGCATCATCAATTAAGCTGAGTTTTACAGCTAGAAAACAAGCGCCAAATAATGCCAAGCTAACGGTAATAATCGCCCAAAATCCAACTTTAGCTTCAACTGAGCGAATTTGGTTGCCGATAGTATCGTTATCGTCGTCACTATCACCACCACCCGCAGCAGAAATTCCAACTGCAACCGATAAATTAGTTAATAGCAATTGAAAAGCAACTGCCATTATCAAACCCGCAAATAATGCCACTAAAAATTTGGGACCGGAAAACATTACCGATGCTTGTTCTGGTGTTAAATTTTCCTGAGTCAATCTTACCTGTGCGAATAAAGGTGACAATCCTAAGCTTTCAGCATAGGATTGTAGATAATTTGCTGTTATAGAAACCATACGTTCCCTCAAGATTTTCTAATTTAACTTACAAACAGTCATTTATTGAGAATTTAGTCAAAGCAACTACACAAAAACTGACAAACCAGCTTTTTTTTAGCTCTTAAAAAAATTACGTTAGCCAGTGCGAACGAGTTTTAGATTTTGGATAATTATGTACCGTTAAACTTCAGATTACTTGCCCTTAAGTTTGACAATCCTCACTACTCTTAAATCAAATCAATTCTGAGTTTCAAAAAATATCCGTATCAGATAGACATTTCGTCTACCTAGTGAAGCTATAAGCTACTAGCCTATAGATATCATGGATATTTTTTAAATTAGAAATCCTAAGACCTCATCAACTAACTTAGCTAGCAATTATATTGTTAAGTACTTTCTAAAGGAATATATGCATATACCGATAGTTATAATTTGACTTTGACTATCTATTGATATATAACTATTTTCCGTTATATTCATATATTATATATAGTTATTGACTAAGTAATTATACTTAATAGTTTGATTGTTGAAATAAGAGTTTTGGTAGCAGTAGTATTACATGCTAGCACCAACAGAAAAATAATAAATGTTAAAGCAAAATAAAATTTGTAACCTGCCAATTTATATCCCTTAAGATAGAGACTAAATATCTAACACAGGGTTGATGAAATATAAATCAGAATGTGGCTGAATAAGTTTATCGAAATCGAAAAAGAAATTGATAAGTTTATTTATTTATAGTGGGGAGGCAACATGGTAGTTGGTGTACGCAAACGTGCAGTTGGAATATTTTCACATCGCCGAGATGCTGAAGATGCGCTCCATGAAATGAAAAATTCCGGCTTCGCTATGGATCGAGTATCGGTAATTGCCCAAGATACGGACAGAGACAATATCGCAGGTGCGGAAGTCCACGAAAAGGTAGGAAACAAAGCTGATGAAGGTGCATCGCTAGGTGCAGTTTCCGGCGGTACTTTGGGTGGATTAACTGGATTATTAGTAGGTTTGGGAACCTTAGCAATACCTGGGATAGGTCCAGTTATGCTAGCAGGTGCAGCAGCAACCGCGATCGCAACGACTTTAGCAGGTGCTGGAATTGGAGCTGCTGCTGGTAGTTTGCTCGGTGGATTGATTGGTTTAGGAATCCCCGAAGAAGAAGCACGCTCATACAACTCACGAGTCGAACGCGGACATTATTTAGTAATAGTAGACGGAAGCGACGCTGAAATCAGTGCAGCAGAGGCAATTATGCGCCGTCGCGGGATCGAAGATTTTGCAATTTACAACCAACCCGCAGACCCAACTAGCCGCGATTACAATGCTTTGGATGTACCACCTGTAGGTTTAGCACCTGTAGGTTTTGTTAACCCTGCACTTGATACTCCTGGAGTTTTTCCAACACCTATAACTCCAATTGGTGGAACAACGCATCAGCGGAAACGTGCAATCGGTGTATTTGCACGCCGTAATGATGCAGAAGCGGCTGTCAGCGAATTGCGTAACTCAGGCTTTGCAAGCGATGACGTTTCGATTATTGGTAAAGACACAGGTAATAATGCGAACGCAAACGTAGCGGGTACAACGCAAGGTAACAAAGCCGATGAAGGCGCAAAAGCTGGTGCGACAACAGGCGCAGCATTAGGTGGCGTAGGCGGTTTATTAGTTGGTTTGGGTGCGCTGGCAATTCCTGGAGTTGGACCTGTACTTCTAGGTGGTGCAGCAGCAACCGCGTTAGCAACAGCAATAACTGGTGCTGGTATTGGTGCTGCTGCGGGTGGTGTAACTGGCGGATTGGTTGGTTTGGGAATCCCTGAAAACCAAGCGCAAAAATATAGCGATCGCTTAAACCGAGGCGATTACTTAGTAATCGTTGATGGTACTGACGATGAAATCCGTCGTGCGGAAGCAATCCTCAAACGTCATGGCATTCAAGACTATGATACCTACGACGCTACTGATGTCAGCAGCCATCGTCGTGAAAACGCACCTTTAGGTGTTGGCAACCCAGGAGTCGGAACCTCTGGAATTGGTTCAACAGCGACAACGCACCAACGAAGACGTGCAATAGGTGTATTTGCACACCGCAACGACGCGGAAGCGGCTGTCAGCGAATTGCGTAACTCAAGCTTTGCAGCCGATGACGTTTCGATAATTGGTAAAGACGCAGGTAATGCGAGCGCAAACGTAGCGGGTACAACGCAAGGTAATAAAGCCGATGACGGTGCAAAAGCTGGTGCTGCAACAGGCGCAGCATTAGGTGGTTTAGGTGGTTTGCTGGTTGGTTTAGGTGCGCTGGCAATTCCCGGAGTTGGACCCGTACTTTTAGGTGGTGCTGCTGCAACCGCATTAGCAACAGCAGCAACTGGCGCTGGTATTGGTGCTGCTGCGGGTGGTGTAACTGGCGGATTGGTTGGTTTGGGAATCCCTGAAAACCAAGCGCAAAAATATAGCGATCGCTTAAACCGAGGCGACTACCTGGTAATCGTTGATGGTACTGACGATGAAATCCGTCGTGCGGAAACAATCCTCAAACGTCATGGCATTCAAGACTTCGATACCTACGACGCTACCGACATCAGCAGCCATCGTCGTGAAACACCCCTAATGGATGCTCCCCGTACCAATTACGCCGCAGACATCAATAGTGAAGCTTCGGTTGTCATCATTGACCGTCGTGACGAAACTGTATAATACATGCATTTTAGTAAGCGCTTTACTACTCGAAACGCTAGAGCGCTTACTACAAAATATTCAACGAACCACTAACAACTGAAATGAAAAAATTAACTCTTTTCTTAATTAGTAGTGTATTAATTATTAGTACTACTGCATGTCAAGAAGCTGCTAAAACCAGCGCCGATGCACCCAGCGATACGACAACAAGCGTTGCTCAAACTAACGCACCTAGCCCCGAAGCAACCGTTGCTGCTAAAGAAGATGCTCAAAGCGACACCCGCCGCGCCCAGTTAGACGCTGACATTCGCGCTCGCGAACAACGCAATAATGCTACTAATAGCGGTAGTAGTGAAAATCGACCAGCAGGCGACCTTGCTAGCCAAGTTCGTTCTAAACTAGAGGCAAATATTCCCGCCGGTAATTTAACCGTTGAAGGAACTGATGGTGGTGCAATTACTGTTTCGGGAACAGTTATAAACCAAGACCAGCTTAATAAGATTGAACCTCTAGCCAAGGAAATCAAAGGCGTGAAAAGCGTGACGAATAAAGCTATTATTAAGAAGTAGGAAGGTAGGAGTTAGTAGGGGCGGGTTCTCCAAGATTTCTCTAATTTCGCCGCCATCGTTGATGAACCCGCCCGTACAGGAGTTAGGAGTTAGGAGTTAAAAAATTTTCAACACCGTATTTCTCCTATAATATAAAGTTTAGGTGGAGCGATAGCGCAACCTAACCTATGAACAATTACTGACTACTATTAACTCTTAACTTTTAACTCCTAACTTTCTACTCTCTACTGCCTAATTTGATATAAAAGATTTGTAATTCAAACATAGAAAAATCATGGAAAGCACAGAACAACAACCTCAATACAATGCAACTTCAGCGAATGGAACTGCACTTATCGAAGGTTCTGGAAATGACTTACCAATGTTGCCACCTGCAACTTCAAGCACTGAAAGTGCAAAAAACGAATTGCAGGAATATAGCGAGAAATTTGCTCAATTCTTAGGAAACTTGCCCGATTATGTGGGTAGCTTTTTTAGCGAGTACAAAGCCCAAATCACCAGTGTTGCATTACTAGTAGCAGCAATTTTTACAGTAAGAATTGTTTTAGCAATTCTTGATGCGATTGATGATATCCCTTTGGTAACAACATTCTTTGAACTTGTTGGAATTGGCTATGTAACTTGGTTTATCTCACGCTATATGCTTAAAGCTTCAACTCGTCAAGAATTGGTATCTGAAGTTCAGAATTTTAAAAAGCAAACTATCGGTAGAGACACTGTTTCCGAAGCTGCTGCGGCTGTTGAAAGCGAAATCAATAGTCTTTAATCTTTGCTTTTAATTTAACAGCCAGTTGTGGGAGAAGTCAGTCGATTTTAGATTCCCGATATTTAGAGCAGTTTTCGGGTAAATAGACCACACAGTAGGGGCACGGCAGTGCCGTGCCCCTACGAAAATCTGTGGTTCAATTAGCTGAAAATAGCTATAAGAATAGGACTTACGCAAAAAAAATTTGTCATGCTGAACCCTTCACGGAGTTTACCCTCGAGCGAAGCGAAGGGTTCGAGGGCAGGCTCCACGAAGTGCAGTGTTCGCGCTTCGCTTGCGCTCCGTACCCCTTCGGGGAGGCTGTCCCAACCTAGTAAATTTAAGCTGGTATTAATAATAGCTTTTAACGCTTCTTTCCATGAGCCAATTTGCTCAAACGCAAGAGAGAGATTCGTTAGTGCTGCGGCTTGTGCGAGGTTATCTCCTTCTCGCTGATAGATGCGGACAGCTTGTTGTAGAACAGTTACGGCTTCAGCAAAGCGTCCAGATTGATAAAGCACTTCTCCTTGAGAGACAAGTTGCTGTGGTGTTGTGGGTGGGCATTTGGTGGTTTGCGTGTATAATCCGGCTACTGAATTTGTCTAGGGTTGTTTGGCGAATGTACTGGGGATAATAGTTAGGGAAAAAGCAAGGGTAAATAGGACTACATGAGTTAGCGCAAATCTAATCAGTCGCTTTGTCAGCGCAAATGGATGCATATTTCACACCTTACTGAGATGCAGGACAAGAAGCAGGAGTTTGCCAAGAACTGTGAGAAGTGACACCAGGTGCTTGCGCCACGAGTTCTACATTTCCATTGCGATCAACTACCCAACCAGTAGCTTCCACAATTGGAGTCGCCGCAGCAACTTTGGTAGTATTTGAGACTGCTGTTGGTTGTGGGGAAATTGTTGTTTTAGTAGAGTTTGCTGGTTTTGGTCTTAATCTCACCCAGGCTGATAGAGTGCTTGTATCTTGTAATGGTTCAGTGGGACTCATAGGTAGTCCTGAGCGTCCTGTTGACACAAAAGAACTTTGGCTTTGCCGACTTCCAGGAGTGCAAGCGGTGGAAATTTGCTGCGTGACATCAACTAGATTAATTGGGAGTTCGATTAAGCCGTTATTAGGGTCAATATCAGGTGGAGTAATTTCTATATTCCCGATTAAATCAGGCGTTCCTCCTTTGGCAGTAATATCACTATTTGGGGAAGGTTCTTTTCTAGACTGGATACCAAAGATACCAGCAGTATTCTTGATGGTGACATTCCCACCACGATAGTTTTCAGAATTAGCGCTAATATCGCTATTTTCCGATGGTACGGCGACAATGAAACCATTTTTAGCATCAATGGTAATATTGCCGCCAGTGATATTATTACCACTTGCATTAGTAGTAATACTGCTACCACGACGCAATAATAGTAGAGGTGAGTTGAGAAAGATATTTCCACCTCCTCCGGTAGTATTAGCATTAATTTTGGCTGCGCTGTCCAGCAGAATAGAGTTAGCATCTACTGTTAAATTGCCAGCTTGCCCAGAATTTACGCTGCTGACTGTAACTTGCGCCCCATCCCGTGCTACTAACTTTCCTGTCCTCAAAGTTAAGTCTCCGCCATTACCAGCACCTGTAGTTTCAGCGGATATAATTGAGCCATCGCCAGTGATAGTAATAGATTCAGGGGCAGTTATTCTTAAGGTTCCACCAGTACCGCTACTACTTGTAGATGCTGATATCTGCGCTCCTTTTTGGAAGAAAACCCTTAAACTTTGTCCATCACCACGCGGTTGAATAGTTAAGTTCCCTGCTTTCCCTGCACTGGTTGTTTGAGCTAACAAACCACTCTCTGAGTCGGATAGTTGTATTTGTGTTGCATTCACTGTTATATTACCAGCATTCCCAGTGCCGGAAGTTGAGGTAAGAATCTGTCCACCTTTATCAACACTCAAGGTGTTGGCGCTGACTGTAATATCGCCCCCTGTTGAGTTAGTTACAGTTGTGGCGTCTAAAACAGCTCCATCAGTTACCTGTAGGTTGTTAGCTGTAACGCTAATGTTACCGCCCCGTCCAATTTTACTACTACTGGATGTTCCTGGTAATAGTTCATTAGTACCACCACTGGCAGAGCGTAAAGCGCTTCCCTGATTAGAAATGCTGACTGTATCAGCATCCACCACTATATTTCCTGCAACTCCTTCTCCCAAAGTCTGAGTTTGTACAATTCCAGAATTGGTTAACTCTAAGCTGGAAGTGTTCAGTTCAACTTTACCGCTGTTGCCAATTGCATTAGGAGCCACCCCGCTCAATATTGAGCCACTGTCAATTTTTATCGAGTCACTAGCTCTGATTGAAATATCACCTGCATTGCTATTTCCAAAGGTAGTTGTGGCGATCGCTGCGCCATTATTAATGATAAGCCTTCCGGTTTCTATTTTTAAGTTACCAGCTCTGCCAGTAGAACTAACGGTTGTTTGGGAAAACACACCGGAAGGAAATACAGTCCCAGAGGGAAGTTGGAAATTTGTTGGCAGCAAGGAGGGAAATTGGAAAGTTCCATTTGGAATATAACCACCAAGGTATGTACTTGGTGGAAGTCCAACAATGTTACTAGACACATTGGTATTGGTATAATTGTCAAAAATACCTTCTGGTCTGCTGGTTGTTTCTCCAGTCAGTTCTACCGTATCAGAAGCAACTAAAGTGATATTTCCGCCTGCTCCTAAGCTGTGACTGGAAGCTGATAGTTGTGCACCGTTAACAAGGGAAATTGAAGTCGCCCTAATTTGAATATCTCCCGCTTTGCCAGAACCAAATGTATCGCTAGATATTGCACCATTATTAAAAACAAAAGGAGCATTGCTGTTGATAGTAATGTTTCCTGAACCTGTTGCTCCAGAAGAGTTAATTGAACCTCTTGAATTCATCTCGTATGTTTTAGTAAAAAAGTCATATTCTTGAAAGTTGATAGTATCACCAGCGCTCAGTGTTATCGCTCCTCCTGTACCTGCTTTTTTATACTGGGAGTAGGAGTCGGAGTTGAGAGATTGTGTATTAATATTAGCTCCAGCGCTCAGTGTTATCGCTCCCCCTGTACCTGTATCACCGAAGGATGAGGATCTGGAGCTAATATATTGTGTATTAATATTAGCTCCAGCGCCCAGTGTTATCGCTCCCCCTGTATCTGCTGTACGTCCCCAGGGTGAGTAGGAGTAAGATATTATCTCTTGTGTATTAATATTTTCTCGTGCCTTCAGTATTATCGCTCCCCCCGTATCTGCTGTACCGTAGTTGGTGAAGGAGCTGGAGTCTATAGATTGTGTATTAATATTTTCTCCTGCACTCAATGTTATCGCTCCCCCTGTACCTGCATAACTTAAGTCTAAGACGTTCGTATTACCA
>CAXTCQ010000169.1:0-18014 GCA_964242965.1 uncultured Calothrix sp.
AACTATATATGCTAGAGAAATCTCCATAAACCCGCCCAAAAAAAATCTGTCCGGGCGGGTTCATAAGAGAACTATATATGCTAGAGAAATCTCCATAAACCCGCCCGTTGCCCCACAAACGATCCACTTCGCGCCCTAACAAAGAAAGCCTACATACTAGCTCATTGGTAGAGCATTCGACTATTAATCGACTGGTAGCAGGTTCGACCCCTGCGTATGAACAAACAGCTTTCTTGACTTGCGCGAAGTGATTAAAATTCTAAATCAAACATATACATTAAGGAGGAAAACAATGCTTAGAACAACTTACTTGAATCCGAATCAGTTCCCTCAACACATTTTCAAAAATAACCAAGTAAGTATAGATTTAGGCATTGCTTTCCGATATGAGCGAACACCGTTTGGGACAAATAGTAATCGAACGTCCGCGTAATGGAAGGAGAATTAGTCAGAAGAAAGTCACTGGCTATAAAAAAGCTCTCGACAAAATTACACAAGACGCGATCGCAGATGGGTTATTTGGTTCTTACATAATCAAAAACCGCTGGCGTACCAAATATTTTTCTGATAACTTATCACCATTACGCCGTTGGTTGCGTTCTCAAATCGGTAAACCTTGGGATAGCGTTTACAGCGAACTTTGTCAGAAAATCGAAACGAAAACCCTCGCAGGGCAACATTTGCTTTCGCACTTGTGGCAAATGGTCGAACGCGAAGTAATCTTTGTCGATGGTTTGCCATACTCGCAACGTCATCGATACCGCATTAATCCATTAGGTTACTGGCATGAAGAACTCTACGTTCATCCCGAAACAGGTATTCTTTGTTTGGCAAAAAAATTGCCTAAAGTACCACCTAAAAAGCGCAATGACCAAGTATTTATCAATGGTTACGAATATCGAAAAATTAACGATATTTGGTATTTGGTAACTTACTTGGATACACCAGAAGAAGGCATCAAAAAACGCCAGTGTAATAAGAAAGAAATCAAATTGATTATGCAGCAACTCAATCAATTATAAAGCATTCACTTCACGGCCTCATCGAAAAAGCTTACATACTAGCAAGCGTGGTTTAAGGCATTTGACTCCAAATCAAGCAACTCGGAATTCGTAGGTACTGTTTCGCACAAGCAAGCTACAAATCCTACGTATGAAACATTAAATAGGAATAGTAATCATGACAGTTAAAACATTTGAAATTCTCGAACAATTAAAAACATTAAGCTTAGTCGAAACAGCCGAACTGGTTAAGCAAATCGAACAAACATTCGATGTTGATGCGTCTTCTCGCAGTCCCGATTCTTTTATATTTAGTTCAGGTTGGAGAGTTCCCGACCAGCAGGAAACCGAACCAGAACAAACCGAGTTTGATATTGTACTCGATGCAGTACCAGCAGACAAAAAAATTGCTGTTCTCAAAGTAGTCCGCAGTATTACTGGGTTGGGTTTGAAAGAAGCAAAAGATTTTGTCGATACAGTACCGAACACAATCAAATCGGGAATTGCCAAAACTGAAGCCGAGCAAATTCAAAAACAACTCGAAGAAGTTGGAGCGAAAGCTCTAATTAAATAGGAAAAATAAACTCGAAAAATTGGATTTGACCAGATTGAAAAGCTTTGTAGTTTTGTAATTGTGTAGTTGTGTAGGTTGGGTGGAGCGGAGCGTAACCCAACACAATCTAAACGCAACCCAATAGAATTCAATACTGCTCGGTTAAAGGAAAAAGAGGAAGGGGAAAAGATGTGGAAGGTTAGATATATAAAGATTTTTTACCTTTAACATGAGTCTCTTTCCCCCAAAACCCTCCAAGTATTGCAATAGAATTTAAGCGCTGCAAAAAACCTTGCCAAACTTATCTATTGATAGCTAAGTAGGCAGGTAAACTACCTGCGCTAGTTTTTAATTTAATATTAGGGGTACGCAGTACCTACAAAGTATTCCCAGACCTTTTAAAGGCTGGTATTTGCCGTAGCTTGCCCTGTAACAGACGGTTAGTCTGTGCCTGTTTGTGACCAGAACAAGTGAAGGCGACCAAACTTATACGTCTCGACTCTGATTGATCCTCTGGTCGTTTAGAGTGGGGATGGTACAAGTTTTGGCACTTATCTTGTCTAATTTTAGCACGTTGAAAAACTTTAGACAATTTTAGATAGTTTTAGGCAAGAAAACGACTACTTAGTAATTGCCGATCGCGTGGCAGGATTAGCGTTGGGTTGCGCTTCGCTCCACCCAACCTACAGCTACAGCCGACAAAAATAGTTGTCGCCGCGCCCCGACAGAGAAAGCCTACATACTCGCTCAATGGTAGAGCATTACCCTTATAAGGTGACTGTTACAGGTTCAAGTCCTGTGTATGAATCAACAGCTTTCTCGACTTGCGCGGCGATTTCAAAAAGCCGTAGCGTGCGACAACTATTTCCACTTACATCAGGAGTTAAGAATTTGGAGTTAGGAATTATTCAATTACAAACTCATAACTCCTGTACGGGCGGGTTTACCGAGATTTCTAGTTTTCTATCAAAATACCCATAAACCCGCCCCCCTTTTATCATCGGAGATAGTAAAAATGAATAGCGCAGAACGCGATTTACGTTTAGAATTAATCAACAGCTTGCTAACAACTCCTCACCGCGAGTTAGCAAAAGTCGCAGAATTTCACAAAATCATCATCGAACTCGACCCACTTTTCTACGGACATTTGGCTGCGTGGTACAACAAAAACGGTGATGTCCGCGACCACAAAGAAGTATTCTTAGGGCACTTGTTAACTAGCAGATTGACCGAACACCGCGATGCTGGGTTCGTGATGTTACAAGAGTTTCCACCTTACCAAGTAGCACGAATTATCGACTTCATGAAACAAGAACGCGGTAAAGTTCCTCGTTCTGCACGGACTGCCGTAACTCGTTACTTGAAAGCACGCGAAGCCAAAGCCGAATTTTTCGACCGTGCAGCATTGCGCGGACGTAAAGCGATGAAGCACCTTTACGCAACTTTGCACATCAAGCCAAGTCTGCGTGCAGATGCGGTGTTATTCAAGGATAAACCGCCTGAAGGTAGCCTTTCATACCAAATGAAGCAGTTGGCAAAAGCTCCAACTCCCACCGAGCAAGCAATGTTAATTGTCGAGCATAAAATTCCCTACACAATTGCCGTAGGAGCTGTGAAGCAATTGACACCAGTTGTTTTGGTAGCGTTAATTAACTCGATGTCTCCGCAAGAGGTAATTAATAACCTCAAATCGCTGCAAGAACGCGGTGTCATGGAACATCTTGAAGTTAAGGCTTTGATTGATGCCAAATTGAAGGAAGCAGTAAAAAGCGATCGCGTATCAGCTTTAAAAGCTTCCGTGGCTGCGGATGCTAGCAAGTTTGATGCCCAAACCACCGCACAGTTGGAAAAAATCGCCAACGAACAAATCAAAAAGCGCGGCAGTATCAAAAAGTCAACCGCGTTGTTTGTGGATAAATCGGGAAGTATGGATGTTGCAATCGATGTCGGTAAGCAAATTGCCGCTTTGATTTCCGGTGTTACCGAAGCGGATTTATTTGTGTATGCTTTCGATACCATCGCTTACCCCGTGAAAGCACAAGGAACGGAAATGACAGATTGGGAAAAGGCATTCCAGCACATTTTTCCCAACGGTAGTACCAGCATCGGCGCACCTTTGGATGTAATGCGGAAGCGCAAACAAATCGTCGAACAAATCATCATCGTTACTGACGAAGGTGATAACACTGCACCTTATTTTCACGATGCTTACGAAGCGTATAAGCGCGATATGGGTGTTATCCCTACCGTAATTATTGTGCGTGTTGGTTCGTGGTGCGATTATGTCGAACGCAAGTTGAAGGAAAACCAAGCACCTGTAGATACCTTCACTTTTGCAGGTGACTACTACTCGTTACCAAACCTTGTACCGTTGCTGTCGCGTCCATCGCGTTTGGATTTGTTGATGGAGATTTTGGAAACTCCTTTGCCTGTGCGGGATGATAAGTAGGGAGTAGGGGCGGGGTTACCCCGCCCGTTATTGAATAGAGAATAGGAAAATATTTCTTTGGGTTCCCTATTCCCTATAAACGTTTGAAGCGAAAAAATATAAATTGAAATGGATAATATATCAGCAGCACTCATCCAAAAATTGCGCCAACTAACGGGTGCTGGAATGATGGATTGTAAAAAGGCGTTAGTTGCAAGTAATGGCGATATTGTTAAAGCTCAAGAATGGTTGCGGAAAAAGGGTGCAATTTCGGCTGGGAGTAAAACAGAACGAAACACGTCTGAAGGTACAATTGGCAGCTATATCCACACTGGTGGAAAAGTCGGTGTAATGGTGGAAGTCAACTGTGAAACCGATTTTGTGGCACGAACTGAGGATTTTCAAGCTTTAGTACGTGCGATCGCAATGCAAATTGTCGCTTGCACCAATGTAGAGTATGTAAAGCTTGGAGACGTACCTGTTGATGTGGTGTCCAAGGAAACCAGTATCGAAATGGGACGCGACGATTTGGCGAATAAACCCGTCAATATACGTGAGAAAATCGTTAAAGGACGGATTGACAAGCGTTTGCAGGAAATGTGTTTGTTGAATCAGCCTTATGTACGCGACCAGAATATTACGATTGAAGAATTGATACAACAGAATATTGCCAAGCTTGGCGAGAATATCCAGGTACGGCGATTTGTACGGTTTGTGTTGGGGGAAATTTAGGTAATTTTCCGTAAGGATTTGAAAAAATGTGATGAATACATTCGTAGGGGCGGGGTATTCCCGCTCCGCCCTTTAAAATAATTAATATATCGCAAACATTATTTAAATCTTCAATCGGTAGCAACCATCTATATTATATCTGAGAATAAGCTGTATCCGCTACTATAGAAAAAACTAGCGATCGCAAACCTGATATTATGCTGCGAGAAAAGCTTAAGCAAGAGTTAGACAAATTAAATGAAGAACAGCTTCACAAAATCGCTGATTACATCGCTTTTATTGATTTTCAGTCTAAACAAGTTGAAGCATCTGTTCCATTTTGGCAAAAGGCAACACCCACAGAACGAGCTAAAGAATTTCAAGAATGGGTTTCGCAGCTTACCAGAAACGGCGTAAGTTTACCAGATGAAGCCTTTAATCGTGACAGCATTTACGAAGAATGACAAGATACTTGCTTGATACAAATGTAGTTTTGCGCTTATGTAATTTGTCCGATGTACAGCATCACCTTGCAACAAGTGCAGTGTCTTATTTATAGGACTTACGCAACTGGCACAATCGGTCTCGGTGCGGCTTCGCCGCACCCTCGATATCAACGCAGATAAAAATGTTTAGAATACAAGGGGAAAAAGGATATTTTACAATTCGTAAACATAGATTTTAATTATAAGTACCATAATTAATATAAATATTTTTATTCTCTGTTGAATGCAAAAATAATAAATATCTTTTAAGTTTCATTTGTTTATTTAATATGAAATTTACCAAACTAGATTACTGTCAATATTTATTTAGTAGTCAAATTAACTATACTATTACTAATTTAGCATCACACTTAGAAAATATTAGTCACGATAAAATTAATAACTATTTAAAAAATGAAAAGTTAACTCCTCGTTTGCTTTGGGATAATGTAAAAAACTTAATTGCAACTGATGAGAATGCTTATATTATATTTGATGATACGGTTTTGGATAAAAGATACTCTGAAGAAATAGAATTAGTGAGGAGACAGTATAGTGGTAATGAACATGGCATCGTTAAAGGAATCGGTATAGTCAATTGTATATACGTAAATCCTAAAACTCTGAATTTTTGGGTAATAGATTATCGCATCTTTAATCCCGATACGTCTGAGGTTTAACGAAGATAGACCATGTTAAAAATATGCTTCAAAGTCTTGTCTATCACAAGCTTCTACCGTTTGATACTGTTTTAATGGATACTTGGTATGCAGTAAACAGTTTAATGCTTTATATCGATAGTCTTGACAAAGTTTATTATTGTCCCTTAAAAACTAATCGTTTAGTTGATGATACAATTGGTCAAAAATATAAAAAAATTGAATTATTAGAATGGAGCAAAGAAGATTTAGAATCTGGTAAAATAATAAAAATAAAAGCGTTCCCTTTTGAAAAAAAAGTGAAACTATTCCGGGTTACTATCTCTACCGATAGAACGGATTATGTCGCAACTAATGATTTATCTCAAAGTCTAACGGATGTTGTGCTTCATGTGTCTAAAATCCGTTGGAAGGTTGAGGAGTTTCATCGAGAATTAAAACAGTTAACTGGTATTGAATCTTGTCAATGCCGTAAAGGTCGCCTTCAAAGAAATCACATAGCTTGTGCTATTTTAGTTTGGCTTAGACTTAAACATTTAGCTTATCAAACAGGCCAAACTGTTTATCAAATTAAGCACAATTTGCTCTCTAATTATTTAATTCAGCAACTAAAACGTCCAGATATTAATATGTGTTTGGTCTGATTTAAATTACCGTGCGGCAGGGGCGAAGCCCCCCGCCGCACTTTGTGCCAGTTGCGTAAGTCCTAATTTACTTGCACAAGAAGACGAATGTTTTCTCGCAACTCAAACAATTATTGAACTTTGGGTTGTTGCCACACGTCCAGTTGCAGTTAATGGCTTGGGATGGACTGTAGAACAAACGCGAAGCATTATAGACGAATATGTTTGTACAGAAGCGAATAACCTTATCAATTGCGGAATTTATTATTCTCGACAGTTTTATTTCAAAACTGGAAAGTTTCCTAGTATTGCCGATTTACATAAACAATTAGGGACTGTTCAACAAAACAAACATTATCAAGCTTTGTATTCGGATACAGCACAACAAATTCTAACTGGTGTTGCCGAGTCTTTTAAATCGTTTGTTGGATTACTCAAAGGAATTAAAAAGGGCACTGTAACCCAAAAACCACGATTACCCGATTATCGTAAGAAGGGTGGGATGGCACTTGCGACTTTTACTGGACGCTCAATTAAATTAAAAGATAGAAAGATCCGGTTCCCATTGGGTAGCTTGGTAAAGACTTGGTTTGGTGTTGATGCATTCTACTTACCAATGCCTTCAAACCTAGATTTTAAAGCGATTAGAGAAATCAGGATATTACCGAGAAACCGTCAATTTTATGCAGAATTTGTTTATAAAACTGAATCGTTGATTGTTGAAATTGATAAATCAAAAGTGCTTGGTATCGACCACGGAATTGATAATTGGTTAACTTGTGTGTCAAACATTGGCAGATCTTTTATAGTTGATGGATTGCATCTAAAAAGTTTAAACCAGTGGTACAACAAAACTGTCGCCAAAATCAAGGAGAATAAACCCCAAGGCTTTTGGTCTAATCGACTAGCAGCCATTACAGAGAAGCGCAACAGGCAGATAAAGGCTGCTGTGAATAAAGCGGCTCGAATTGTTATTAACCACTGCATAGAAAACAAGATTGGTTCAATTGTTTTTGGTTGGAATGTTGGTCAGAAAGATAGCTCAAATATGAGCAGGCAAAATAACCAAAAATTTGTCCAAATCCCCACTGCCAAACTCAAAGATCGTATTGCTCAACTGTGCGAACAATACGGAATTGATTTTATTGAAACAGAGGAATCCTACACCTCTAAAACTTCGTTTTTAGATAATGACTTTCTACCTAAATTTCGTGAAAAACCGGAAGGGTGGAACAGTAGTGGAACTAGGATTACTAGAGGTCAATTCAAGACTTCAACCGGAATTAAAATAAATGCAGATTGCAATGGTGCTGCAAATATTATCCGTAAAGTAGCGGTGATAGCTAAATTTGATTTAGCTGGAATCAGTAGAGGTGCTTTAAGCGCACCTAAGAAAGTTCTTCTGTGGACTCTTCAGAAATCCCCGTCGATTTATCGCGGGGAAGCTTAATACTTATGAATATCAACGAGTACATCGCATCCAAGCAAAACGCGATTAAGCGGATTCCTTCAGACATTCGGGAACGCTGGAATAACCGGGTTGTGAAATATTCTTGGCATTTCATGGGGGTTGATGGAGCAAATCAGTATCTTGCCAATTACGGGAATGGAATTAGCGCACTCAAAGCGATTAGTTTAGCAATATGTGCGGAGTCGGAAGGCTATCCGGAGGTAGCTTTGGGATTTTGGACGCGAGCATTTGAGATTGAGACGGGGGTTACTCCACCGACACCCCGACAAGCGAAGATGCGAAAACCTTTAGCTGAAGTAGTTTCGGACGCGGCAACTGCACCGGAGTGGAAAGCAAAAATTTTTGTCCCCGAATTACCATCGCATCTGCAACCTGAAAGTATTGTGACGATGCAGCCAGTTGATGCACCATTTGAGATATCGCACTATATAAATTCTCCTGCATATTGGGGACAGCCAAAGCGCGATGGTAGTCGAAGAGTGATTGTTGGCACATCCGAAAAGGTTTATTATCAATCGCGTTCGACGAATTTGAAAGGACAACCGAATCACGAAATTCATCAGGCTTTGTTAAATGTTGCTTGCAAAATTGGCACTTTTGTGATAAATGGCGAATTATATTATCGTTCGGTAACTGGAAGCGAACATCGTACTGCACCCCAAGCGATCGCAGCGAATATTGCCGCAGGTGCAGATGTTCCCGGAGTGGCTATTTATGCAATTTTCAAGGCTTTGTGGTATGCTGGATGCGACTTAACAACCGCGACCGAAACCGAGAGAATTAAAGCTGGTGAGGAAATTGGTAAGTGTTTGCCCGAATTTTTTGAGGTACTTCCGACAGCGCGATCGCAATCCGAAAAACTCGCATTAGCAGCGCAGCAGTCAGCATCCAATCGAGAAGGTGAAATTTGGGTTTTGAGTAGCTGTAATTATGTTGGTGGAAAAGATAGTCATACCCAAGCAATGGTTAGAACCAAATATGCCTTAGAACTCGATTTAGTAATTACCGATTTATCTTCGACAAAATCTACTGGTAGACCTTTTGGTGCAATCAAAGTCGCACAAGAAGTTGATGGCAAGTTGGTATCTATGGGTTCGGTAGGAACGGGTTTTTCTCAAGCTGATATGGCAGAAATTGCTCAACGTCACGCAGCGACACCAGGAAGTGTAAAAATTACGGTACGTTCTCAAGGTTTAACTGAAACTGGTAAATTGTGGCACGGTCGATTTATTGGATTATGTGAAGATTAACATAGTCACTAATGATAGGGAGTAGGGAGTAGGGTTCCGGAAAGCCAATTAAACAACCGAGTCAAAAACCTGTTGCGCGGTTAGGTTTAACTGCGGGAACGTAGGCGATACGATACGGTCTGAACCCCTAAATGGAATCATTTGATATTCTCCATCCACTAACTCGCACACAAAAATCGTTGGTACTTTGGGGTTGCCGATAAATTTACGTCCACCCAACGCGGCATAGTCTACAATCCAATATTCGGGGATACCCATCTCTTCATAATCACGAAGTTTGTTGTAATAGTCATCTTGCCAATTGCTACTTACAACCTCTACCACTAAGGGAAGGGACGCGGGTAAACATAGAATTGGTTGTTTATCCCACAGTGGTTCATTTACAACGTTGTCGTAATTTTGCACCAAGATATCGGGAGAATAGGTAGATTCATTACCAGGTGTTTTTATAAACGCAGTTTTGGGAATGCGGTACGGTAGTCCCATTTGTAAAAGTTGAAATGCTATATGCACGGCTAAAAATCCGACAACGCCCTCATGTTTGGCTGTTGGTGGGGGCACTTCGATTATCACTCCATTGTGTAATTCGTAACGTACTAGCGAGTTTTCTGGATACCATTCGATGAATTCATCAAATGTAAGTAGCTTTAGTTCGGGTAGGGTTTGGATTTGAGTCATAAAAGTTATTAGTTTTTTTCTTGAGATATTTCTAACGGGTTCCCAGGCTCTGCCTGGGAACCCGTAATTAGAGGCTCTGGCAAAGCGTCCAAGAGCAAGAAGGCGGCGACACAAAAACTGCATGAACTTTTAGCCAAAAAAGGCACAGAGTCAACAGCCTAGCCCAGGGCTGTTTCATTTTGCGCCCGATAATAAGTTTACAACCATATTGTCAGGGCGGGGAGACCCCGCCCCTACGATTGCCTAAAATTCAAACGAAAAAATCATTCCTGACAGGTTTTTTCGTTTGAAGAATGAAACAGCCCTGCCTGTACGGGCGGATACCCTGCGGGAACGCTTGAGCGCGAACACTAATATACGATTGGGGTAATGAGAAATTTTTGTAAACCCGCTCCTCCGTGCCTCCTAACTTTTCACCCCCAAAACCCTCACCAAAAAACCCCATTTATCTGTTGATTCTTCAATAATTTTCGTAGTTGGTTTACCCGCACCATGTCCAGCTTTCGTTTCAATTCTAATCAACACCGGCGCATCTCCTTTATGTGCTGCTTGTAGTGCTGCCGCAAACTTAAAACTATGTGCCGGCACAACCCTGTCATCCCTATCTGCTGTTGTAATTAATGTTGCTGGATATGCCGTACCCGCTTTCAGATTATGCAGTGGAGAATAAGCACGTAACACATTGAAATCCTCGGCATTATCTGGCGAACCATATTCCGAAGTCCAAGCCCAACCAATTGTAAATTTATGGAAGCGCAACATATCCATAACTCCAACTGCGGGTAAAGCAGCACCAAACAAATCTGGACGCTGCGTCATACAAGCACCTACCAATAATCCGCCATTACTACCACCACCAATCGCTAATTTTTCTGACTTCGTATACTTATTAGCAATTAACCATTCCGCAGCAGCAATAAAGTCATCAAAAACATTTTGCTTTTTCTGTTTCATTCCAGCTTGATGCCAATCTTCCCCATATTCACCACCACCGCGTAAATTTGGCATCGCAAATACACCACCCATTTCCATCCATACCAAATTACTTACCGAAAAACTCGGTGTCATCGAGATATTAAATCCACCATAAGCATATAAATATGTTGGATTATTACCGTCTAATTTAATTCCCTTTTTATGGACAATAAACATCGGTACTTGCGTACCATCTTTACTCCGATAAAAAACTTGCTTGGTTTCGTAATCTTTCGGGTTAAAATCGACTTCTGGCTGGCGAAAAATTGAACTTTTACCTGTTACCATATCGTAACGATAAATAGTTCCCGGTGCTGTAAAACTTGTAAAACTATAAAAGGTTTCGGTTTCATTGCGCTTGCCATCAAAGCCACCAGCCGAACCAATTCCCGGTAATTCGACTTCGCGGACAAATTTACCCTTCAAGTCAAAAATTTTGATTTGACTGCGAGCATCTTTGAGATAATCAACAACAAATTGATTGTTAATTACACCTGCACTTTCGAGGGTTTCCGTAGCTTGGGGAATGACTTCGTACCAATTTTCCCGCGCTGGATTTTTTGTATCAATAGCAATAATTTGTCCGCGTGGTGCATCTAAATCGGTACGCACGTAGAAAACATCGCCATCGTTATCTACAAAGCTAAAATCGGACTCAAATTTATTGATTAATTCCACCACCTTGCTATTTGGCTGCGTCAAATCTTTGTAGAACATCAAGTTTTTAGAATCACTTCCCAGCCAAATTGAAATAATTAAATAGCGTCCATCTTCAGTAACGCTACCACCAAAACCCCATTCTTTTTGGTCGGGACGATTGTAAATTAAAGTATCTGACGATTGTGGCGTTCCTAATTTGTGGTAGTAGAGCTTTTGATAGTAGTTAACATCCTCGAATTTACCTTTTTGATTTGGTTCATCGTAACGACTGTAAAAAAAGCCTTTGTTGTCCTTCGTCCAGGATGCACCAGAAAATTTAATCCATTTCAAGTCATCTTTTAAGTCTTTAAGCGTTTCGACATCGCGGACTTTCCATTCTTGCCAATCCGAACCCGATGTTGATAGACCGTATGCTAAAAATTTGCCGTCATCACTAATCGATAATCCCGAAAGCGCAACGGTTCCATCTTCAGAAAGTTTGTTGGGGTCGAGCAAAATTCTTGCTTCTTCGTCAAGGGTTTTGAGGGTATAGAAGACGCTTTGGTTTTGCAAACCGTCATTTTTGAAGTAAAAATAACGGTTTCCTTGTTTGAACGGGATACCGTATTTTTCGTAATCCCATAGTTTAGTCAGCCGTTTCTGAATTTTTTCCCTAGCGGGTATTTCATTTAAATAGCCGAAACTGAGTTTATTTTGCGCTTCTACCCAAGCTTTTGTTTCCGGTGAGTCGGGGTCTTCTAGCCAGCGGTACGGGTCGGCAATTTGAGTACCGTGGTAGTCATCAACTTGGTTGTCTTTACGGCTAATTGGGTAATTCAGGTGATTTGCAGCAGGCATAGTTTGGCGTGGAGAAGGTACTTTTACATGGTACAAAGATAATGCTTGTGGTATCGAGTGAAGTGCCGCGTGCGACGCATCGCTTCCTAAAGCTGGTGCGAGTAAAAACTTACAGATAACTATTGTTGTTAATAAAATAACTACAAATTTCCGCAGTATCGTAATGAATCTATTCATTTTTCATAGTTAAGTTGGGATTGAAATTATAGCAATTTTGTTGAATTACCCAACTCAAAAAAATCCTGTAGGGTGCGTTAGCACGAAGTGCGTAACGCACCATCTTTCTGCGGTGCGTTACAAAAGCCGTAAAAACCTTTATATACTGCGGTGTCCTATGGAAACTCATATACTGCGGTGCGTTACGCATTCGCAGTATTACTTATAAGCTTTTCACCTTTGAGCATTCGACCTGCGGCTTCGAGTAATGCTTCTTCAAGATAAGGCTTAGTAAAGTAGCCACTCGCACCCAGGTTAATCGCCATTTGTTTGTGCTTATCTGCACCGCGTGAGGTCAACATGGCAATTGGTAGATGGTTGAGAGTCGGGTCACGAGAAATGCGCGATAGCAATTCTAGACCGTCGCAACGCGGCATTTCGATGTCGCAAAAAACCATATCGCAAGGTAAACCGGAACGAAGTTTGTCCCAAGCTTCTTGACCGTCACGCGCTTGTTCGACGCGGTAGCCAGCTTTATTAAATGTCAGCGACAGCAATTCGCGGACTGTAATCGAGTCATCGACAATTAGTACTGTCGGGTCAATCTTCACTGCCGTGTTATCAATACCGTTAGGTGTATCGAAGATAGTAACAGGACTTTGTCTGGATGTACGTCCCTGGAAGATATCGAGAATTTCAAGAACATCGGCAATCGGCATAATTCGACCGTCACCAAGGACAGTTGCGCCTGCGACACCAATGGGTTTGGGTGCGGGTCCTTCAAATTGTTTAATTACAATTTCTTGTTCGCTAAGTACTTGGTCAACTTGCAAAGCAATCAAGGTATTTCCCGACCGGACAACTACCACCGACAGCATATCATCATCGCGGTTGCCACCGTAAACACTACCGCGACTTAGTTGACGGTTGAGGGTTAAAAGTTCCTTTAAGGGTTTGAAAGGCAATTGTGTATCGCGCCAAGCAATTACCGATTGACCTTCGGAACCCTTCAAAACATTTTTAGCAGGGATATCGAGAGTATCTTCTACACCATCCATCGGGAAAGCAATCCGTGCTTTATCGGAGACGCAGCAGAGGGCTTTACAAATACTCAGAGTTAGCGGCAAACGAATTGTAAAGTTAGTACCCTTACCCAGTTTTGAGTCAGTAGTAATTGTACCTCTAATTTCACTAATACTTGTCCGTACCACATCCATTCCCACACCACGACCCGATAAATCGTCGGCTTTATCCTTCGTGCTGAAGTTAGGTTTAAACAATAATTCGTATAATTCGATACGCGACATTGCTTTTGCTTGTTCGGGGGAAATCAGACCGACTTTAATCGCTTTTTGCTTAACTCTTTCGTGATCGATACCTGCACCATCGTCGCTGACAGAAATTACTGTTTGGTTCCCTTGGTGGAAAGCACGAACGGTGATTGTCCCAACAGGTTTTTTACCTTTAGTTTGGCGTTCTTCAGGTGTTTCGATACCGTGCGCGATCGCATTGTTCAACATATGCACGAGCGGGTCGGTCAAATGCTCTAAAATCATTTTGTCGATGAGAGTATCTTGACCTTCGATTTCTAACTCAATTTGTTTGCCGCACTTGATGGCATTATCGCGCACGCCACGTTTAACGCGGTCGGTAACTTGCGAAAATGGCACCATTCGCGCTCGCGTCAACCCTTCCTGCAACTGAGTTGTGACTTGGCGGAACTGCCGCGCTACCCGTTCAGTTTCTTCGGTAACAAAGTCGATGTCACTCGCCGACTCGCGCACCCTGACAATTAACTCAATCATTTCTTGCGATAAACTGTGGAACGGTGTAAACCGATCCATTTCGAGTTCCGAGAAGCCTCTGTCGCTATCGCTACCACCACTGTATCCCCCTCCACCACCATTGGAACCACCGCCATAACCGCCTCTACGGCTGGCAAGCAGCGAAGCTTCGAGAAGCGATCGCTCGTACAATTCCTGCATCCTAGCTCCCACATCCGAAAGATGATGCACCTGAATCAGTAAGTTATCGAGCGATTGCCGCAACCGTTCTTGATCCTGTTCCAAGGTGTTGCGATTGACAACCAATTCCCCAACCAAATTACTCAAGTCATCGAGATGCTTGACGGGTACTTTCATTAATTGCTCGAATCGCGCTGCACGTCGTGCCACCGGACGCTGATTCTTCGCACCGCTGCCTCCACTGGGGGATAGCGATATATCGGCATCCATGAGCAACCTTTCTAAATCGCCAAATTCGTCGGTTTGAGCGGGTGCCGTATAAGCTGTACTCATCGCTACCACCGATGTGATTTGGGCTGGTGTCATATCATCATCGTCACCGAGTAAAGCTTCGAGTGCGGCGAATTCGTTGTCGGCAATTAAATCGTTACTTGATTTAACAGTTGTTGTATTTAGCAATGCTTCTAAATGAGCAAATTCATCGTCCGCTTCGTCGTTATCGTTGGTTGGGGTAGTTTCTAGGTTTGTATTTTCCTCAGCTATTTCCGATATTGGTACATTCACAAATGGCTCTAAGATTGCATTCAAACTTTCAATTTCATCGATTGATAATACATCATCGAAAAAGTTATCGTTGAATTCAGTATCAAAGCTTTGTACCGTTGTGTCTTCAAATGTTACTGGTTCTAATACGTTCAAGCTCTCCGCTGGCATAGCGTCTTGTTCCCCATAGGGGTTGTCAGCCAAAACCGCAGGTAAATCGGTATCAATACCGGGTATATTACTCTCTAAAAACGGGACTCTATTTTCGCCAAATAAATCATCAATCAAATCAAGTCCCGTTGCACTTGTTGTTTCTGGTGCTTTATATTGCGATGAAGTCTCAACAATCAACAAATCATCCTTTGCAAATGGATTATTTGCATCGCGTTCAACTAATGCGTCATCTGCAATACTTGCTTGCATCTCATTACTCGGCACATCCAGCAAGTCGTTTCCGACTTCCACTTGGGACAAAACTCCAACTTCTAATTGGGGTAAATTATTTGTTTGGTTTACCAAAGTTGGATGGGAAGATTCTGGCGTAAATTCTGGCGTTTCTAATTGTTGCGAATAGTTCTGAAGTTCGTTGTCATGTGTAACTTGTTCAATAGCATCGCTGGGTACAGATGAAAATGCTGCAATTTGGGCTGGTGTTAACTCCTCGAATAAATCATTAGAATCATCCAAGTCGAACATTGAGTCGATTTGTTCTTGCGGTTGGAAGTTTATATCCAAATCATCAAGTTCCAAATCATCGCTTTTAGATAAGTTAACATCACCATCAAAAATATCATTACCCGATGCTGCTGCAAACAAGCTTTCTTCTAATGCTTGGGCTATATCGTTATTGGCTTTAATAAGGGGAATATTTTGTTCTTCGCTTTCTTCTTGCATCCAGAAGTTACTTAAATCGTCAGACGATTGCGAAAATTCTGGGGTTGTTGAGGGAGTATCAAATAAATCATCTAGGTCTGTATTCGTAGGTAAAGACATTGTATCGTCCGAACTACTTAACAAACTATCAAATGTCAAGTCCGGATTAGCAATGGTCATTTCGGATGGACTTTCTTCAACTAGCGAGATTGCATCAACCGAATTTTCTGCTTCTAAGAACAAGCTATCTAAATGATTGTCTTCGTGAGTTGATAATTCTAATCCAGCAACATTATCCGATGTTGGTTGAAGGTTAGTAGTTAGATTAATTATTGGTAATGGGGAGATTAATGATGTATCATCATCAAATGTAAATAAATTTTCTGTATTGGTACTATTAATATCCTCTAATTGGGATTGTGGAGCCAAGGATATTGGGACAACACCATTAGTTGATTCTAAGTTTTTCGCGGGTGTTTTTTGAGGTTCTACTTCAAAATCGTCAAGAAAATCACCAAATAATTGTACAATTGTTAATTCTTGCGGATTGATTGCTTGACGTTCGTGGAAGCTAGTACTGTCTTCAAACTCTAACAAATCTTCAACTTGGCTATCGGTATTTTCAAATTCGTTATTAATAACTTCGCTATTAACTTCGCTTGCGATCGCATCCGAATTTTCTTCTTCCCAAGTATCTGCAAGTTCGGGTGCATCAACCTTAAATAATTCATCGAGTTCGCTCAACTCAGCAATGCCAACGGACGGACCGTTGGGGTCGAGAATAATATTATTTAGCGTTTCTGCTGATATATCATCAATTTGTTCGGATAGTTCAAATAGCGAACTGACATTATCGTTGGCTGCATTGCTTGCTTTAACTGCTGGTAACGTTATGAAGGGAATATCCGCATCAATTTGCTCTTGAAGTTCGAGCAGCGAGTGAATATTATCGGATTCCTCAACTTTTTGGAAAGCATGGATTTGAGTACCGAATTCGATTTGTTCGGATAATTCAAATAACGAATCAACATTATCATCGGCAGCATCGAAACTCTTATTAGCTATAAAATCATCAAAATTATCGATTGCTATATCGTCTGTTTGAAAATTATTTTCTAATCTTGAGGCAACTTCATATCTATCTTGATTTTCTGTAATAGCAATTTCATCGAGAAAATCATCAAACTCAAATAATTCAATTTCCGGTACGCCAATAAGTGTTTCTAACTGCTGGCTAACTGCAATCTCTGCATCTCTACCAGCGACCGCCAATTCCTGCGCTTGCTTGATTTCGGTAATAACTATTTTTGCTAGCATTAAATAGCTATTATCGGGATTTGCGATCGCGCTACCTGTTGCCCGACACAAATTACTCCAATTGACTAATCTTAATTCTTCTCCAGTTCTTGCCAAATGTTCGCAGCAAGCTTCTAAGTCTTGCCGACTTTCGGATGTTGCCGATTGCTTAAATAATTGCAACATATCCCGCAATTTTTGCAGTACTTGGGTTTGAAAATACTGCAAATTGTCAGCCGTTTCCAAGGGGTGGGCAACGGTAATATGGCGCTGACGGGGCATTTGTTGCACTTGTTCTAGTTCTGTGCTAACAACAACCACACCTCCACCTTGCTGTCCGACTAACAGTTCCAAATGCTCGTGCAGCCATCCAAAAACAGGTTCGGCTTCTGACATCAAGTTATTAGCTGCGTCTTCCGACAAACCAAACGGTCCACTTAGATGCTCCAACAACACTTTTAAGGTATCGGAAACACCTAAAAATAATGACTCCAATTTTTGGTCAACCTGAATTGGATTGTCCTTCAAAACCTTGAAACAATCTTCCAAGCGATGCGAGGTACGCTGAATACTACTCAACCCCAACATTGCCGCACCACCTTTGATTGAGTGTGCTGCACGGAAAACTTCGTTAATCATTTCCTGGTCGTTCAAAGTTGCTTGGAGATTCAGCAATCCTTGCTCGATTGTATTTAGGTGGTCTTTTGCTTCTTCAATAAAGTAACCTAAAATACGCTGTTGTTGTTCCGGTAAC
Source organism: uncultured Calothrix sp. (assembly GCA_964242965.1). Lineage (GTDB taxonomy): Bacteria > Cyanobacteriota > Cyanobacteriia > Cyanobacteriales > Nostocaceae > JANNFJ01. Next base: position 17,918 of record CAXTCQ010000169.1, read on the forward strand.
ATAGTCTTGAGTTAGGAGTTAGGAGTTAGGAGTTGGGAGTTGGGAGTTAGGAGTTGGGAGTTGGGAGTTAGGAGTTAAAAAATTTTCAACTCAGTAC
>CAXTCQ010000170.1:0-17679 GCA_964242965.1 uncultured Calothrix sp.
AGAAAGAAATTTTAAGTTCGTTTACCCCTCATATTTAATGTGGCGAACCACTAGTTGAAAGCACTTTCTCAAGCTTAAGAATCGAGCGAGGTACAGTCGTAGGGGCAACGAACCTTGCTGTGCCCCTACAAATTATTCATATATTGCAAACATTATTTAATAAAATTTTTTTCTCAGTAATTTTGCGTAATTTTAATCATATCAGTAATATTAATACCGTGTAATCAACTAATAAATCCTGTCAATTACTGTTTTTCCTGTCAAGTTGATTGTTGGTATTAGTAAACAGGAATACAATGAGCGACATCGGTCTGCTGATGGCGGGCGTATTAACAACCGGTCAACCATCCTTGCCCGCATTACCAGAGGAGTCAGCAATTAAGCCAGACGAAGCAGTGCAGGAGTCGGAAAAAGCTCAAGTTATAAGCGTTTCCCCGAACGAAATAGCACCACCGGAATTGGCGCTTCCAGAAATAGCTTCCGAACCAGCCCCCTCGGAAAGCCAAGAGCAAAAAAATATACTAAATAAAATTAGACAAAAAATTAATTATAAGGAAAGAGAAAGTAGGGAATCGGGAGTAGGGAGTAGGCATAAAGAGGAAGAACAGGGATACCCCCAAGTAATAAACCTTTCCCCCACCGAACCCACTCCTTCCTCCCCACTCTCTACGGACGACCCATCCGACGAGATGTCGCAAGTTACATCAGTATCGCAACTCACTGATGTACAGGTGCAAGATTGGGCATTTGGTGCATTGCGATCGCTTACCGAACGCTACAAATGTATTACTGCGTCGAAAGATAGGACATTTAAAGGCAATCGTGCGATGACTCGCTACGAATTTGCCCTGAGTTTAAATGCTTGTATAGAAAAAGTTCAGGAATTGATAGCTACTAAAACGGAAAATCTGGCTGATAAAGAAGATTTAGTTATCTTGGAACGCTTGCAAGGTGAGTTTAAAACCGAACTTACCGAAGTTCAAAACCGTGTAGATTCACTGGAACAACGTACTGCAAAAGTTGAAGCAAATCAGTTTTCGGCAACTACAAAACTCTACGGGCAAGCAATTTTTAGCGTTCAGGGAACGAATAAAGCCGATGTGTTTTTATACCGAGGTGAAGAAGAACCGCGTAAAGCAAAAACGAATCTGACTTTTGCATCTAGCAGCCAACTAACATTTGCAACTTCGTTTACCGGACGCGATTTACTGCTAACTGGCTTATCTGCCGGAAATTTGGGTGCGTCCACGCAGTCGCTATCTACAAATATGGGCAGATTGAGTTTTGAGTCGGATACAAATAACAACAACTTAGTTTTGAATGAATTATCCTATCGATTTCCACTTTCCGAGAACTTAGGAGTTGTTGTCGGCACAGCAGGAGTAAACGCAGTCAATACATTTCGCGGTATCAACCCCTTGGAAGGTTCGGGAGATGGGGCGATTTCATTATTTGGTCAGCGCAACCCAATTTTGGCAATTGGCAGCGGTACGGGTGGTGTCGGATTTGACTGGCAAATCAGCGATCGCGTTAGCTTGCAAGGTGTTTACAGTGCCCAAATTCCCAGTTTCCCTGGCGATATCCAAGTTGGTGGATTGTTCGGTGGCAACTACACCGCAGGAACGCAACTCACCTTCGCACCAACCGACAATGTTGATGTCGGAATTCATTACCTGTTCAACCACTCACCCGACGGTAATCTCCGCACTGGTATCGGCGACACGCAGTTAACTTCACCTTTTGTTCCTCAAACAGTCTTTGATACTCATGCTGTCGGTGCTACTGCGACATGGCGTATTAATCCCAACTTGCAAATAGGCGGTTGGGGTGGTTGGACTACTTCAAAACCATTTGATGTTTCGGGAACTGTTGAAACTACTAATTGGGCAGTATTTGCAGCGCTTCCTAATTTGTTCCGTCCCGGTAATTTGGGGGGTATAATCGTCGGACAACCCCCCAAAATTACATCGAGTACTTTAGCCGATGGATACAACCTGCCGAACTTTGCCGTTCCTGACTTTGAAACAGGTGGTGCCCAAGGGGGACGCGAAGCTACTTCGCTGCATCTCGAATTATTCTACCGCGCCCAAATTAGCGACAATATTGCTTTAACTCCAGGTTTATTTGTCATTTTCAATCCCAACCACAATGCTGCTAACGACACTTTAGTTATCGGTGCGATGCGGGCAACATTCCGGTTTTAATCAGTTCAAAGAATCCCGGTAACTTTTATGAAACCGGGATTCTAACCCCCACTCTAAGCTACAAACTACTACTGTTGAAATTTAATAGAGGGTATTTATTCGTTATGTGCTGACCTATTTTTTACAAGGTGCGTATTTAAAGTAGAGCTTAGTAGTAACTTTTTTGCTAATCGAGTCAACTGTCAAAGCATTAAAGCCAGTCGGATTACCATAGAGACGAATCCGTGTATTCACTGTCATCGGGACTGTGCCACCACACTGAGTATATGCAGTGGAAATATTATCATGGACAACAGTGTAGTCTCGGACATATTTTGGCTTGAAGAGATATTGACGGAACGCATCAAAACCACCTGCACCTGGTATGTAATAACGCGCCCGTAGTTCTCCACTAGCATTACCAGAGGTGTCAGCGAAACCACGATGTTCGACTCTGTGCCAACTAGCCGATAAACCAGCAGGAACCTGGAGTTTGAGGGAGATTACACAGTTTGCTAGAGGTGAAAATTGAGATGTTCCTGACTTTTGTAAGTTTGCTTGAAACTTATCGAAAATGATTTCTAAGGTGCGTCGATCGTCAGACAGTATGGAAGCAACTGAGTTTGATGGGCAACCATTACCTGCATATGTAAATTCTTTTACGTAAGTACTATCTACAGATGGGGCCGATTGCTTCGGTGCAGTTTGTGCTGTTGTAATAGAAGCTACACAGCCGAAAACGAAACTAGATACAGTAATTACTTGAAAAAGTTTTCGATTAATAGACATAAAATATACCTTGTATCAGTTAGTTATTTGAGACAATTACGTAGCAGACAAATAATTTCAAAGCTTTTAGCACAAACAATATTTAACTTCGCTTGTTTTCTCAGTTTAACTACTTAAATTCAAATATAGAGGTATTTTTAATTACTTTTAAATAAGGATATTTTTGTAATTTTTTTTTAAATAAGAACGAAATTATACTTAAAGTATTTATGATTTTTAATTCTAACCACAATGCCACTAACTACACTTTGGTTATTGGTGTAATCAGGTCAACATTCCGGTTTTGATTCTCTATCGTTGAAAGTGTAATCAAATACATTAAGTATGAGAGGGCAAAAGGGTAAGGGAAAAATATTTTCTACTCCCTACTTCCTACTGCCTACTCACAATTCTGGAGCAATAATTAAATGCAACTTTCAAAATCAAACTCTAAATTTCAAGTTTCAGACTTGTATAAATTAGGTTTTGCGGCTTTGGTAAGTGGTAGTTTGGTAACTTTATTTTTAGCATTACAAGCCGAACATGTTGCTGCCCAAGTCACGATTCAAAGCACGGGAACAATATCGGGGACGTTAAACTTTCCTTTCGGTCCGAGTACTAACGGTCGCACGACTAGTATCGATACAGATAGTAACGGTACTTATTTCCGCAATATTGGTACTAAGAATAATCCCAATTTAGTCCCCGTTTATAATTCCAAGTTTGTACAAATTGCAACTAATAGTGATGGTAGCCTCAAATATTTTGTAGACTTTCTTGGTCTGCAATTCATTTCATACGATGGGGTTATTTCCTCACCCATACTATCAGGAGGTGAACTCACCACTTATAAGTATCAAAATAGACCGACTCCCGAATTTCAGGTTAAGTTTCAAGGCGCAGTTCAAGATGAATTTGGTTTGCAAAAAGCTTTTTATACGGGTGTTGTCACAGACCCTAAAACCGGAACCCAATACCAAGGAACCTTTGAAGTCAGCGGACAAGGACCGCGATATAGCGATCGCAATGGAGGTGATAGTCCGACTGTCTTCGATTTCAAGACAGACTACGATCCGAAATCAAGTGTCAGACCCCAACCTGCACTCAATTCTTATAAAATGACCAACGTACCCTTAGTACGATTGACGATTACAGTCCCAGCAGATGCACAAGTCGTTCCCCCTGGTGGGACTACAACTAGTGGTGGGACTACAACTGGTGGTGGGACGACAACTAGTGGTGGGACGACAACTGGTGGTGGGACGACAACTGGCGGTGGAACTACAACTAGCGGTGGCATTTCCACTCCCTCCACTCCCTCTACTCCCTCCACCCCCTCTACTCCAACAACAGCTATAAGCTCAAACCCGTCATCACCAGCACCTCAATCAAGCGTCGAATTTAGTAGCGGTCGAATCTTGGCAGTCAACCCCGACAGCATAATTGGGAGTTCTGGAAATCCCCAAGATGGGAAGCAGTTATCAACCAATGCGATTTCAAAACGAAATCAATCGAAAAAGGTCGGTCCTCGCAGTCGCGTTTTAGTACGCTAGTTTTGAAGGCTAGTAATATAGCTATTCTCGCGTGCATACAATACATTAGTAGGGGCACGGCACTGCCGTGCCCCTACCACACGAATGGTTGCTTTGCAAATATATGGTCAATCGGGAATTCAACCTGATAAAACTGTAGTTAATGTAAATTGTGATGCGATTCGATTGGGGCTTCGCCTAACGACCATTGCATCGCACTGTTAGCAATATAACAATCCGGGGAAATAACATCAAAAATACATACTTTTGTCACATTACTCCCAGTAATGTTACGGCTATACTAGTTTCGTTATATTGCTCAATAAAAGGCGATGGCAGCAGCCAGTCCTCTATTGAGTATCGCTATCTACCAAAGCGATCGCTTTAACAGTTAGTAACTCGGCATACAGTTAATCTCAGATTATTACGTAACCTCGAAGCACGCATTTAAAGGGAAAGTATTTATGAAAGTGGAACTGAGCGAATTGATAGTCCGAGTTACCCAGGTCTTGCAAATTAATAGCTCTTGGATGATTTGGAATTTATTTCTGGCATTTATACCTTTGGTTCTCAGTATTTGGCTGTTTCGCACTGGGTATCGTAATATTAAAGCTTGGGCGCTGGGATTGCTAACATTATTTGCCTTTGTGCCGCAAAATCTAAATTATATTCAAACTTTATTACGCTTTATTATTTTTTATTTAAAGAATATTCCCACGCTTCAATTAGGCTTATTTTTTATCCTTGGGCTGTTACCACTAAGCATTTGGGCATTTCGTACTCAACTTGGACGTTCTACTATCTGGTGGTTTGGTTTTGTTGCTTTCTATGGATTTCTACCAAATGCACCTTATTTATTAACCGATGTAATTCACCTCATTGATGATATTCGCACAATTCAATCGGTATGGGTAATTACTTTAATATTAATTCCTTTATATTTATTTGTAATTCTGGCTGGATTTGAAGCTTATGTCGTTTCGTTAATCAACTTGGGTTCTTACTTACACCGCATTGGTAAGAGTCAGTGGATTTTGGGGGTTGAACTAATTACCCATGCACTAAGTGCGATTGGTATTTATTGGGGACGTTTCCTGCGCTTCAATACTTGGGATTTTATTACGCAACCCGATTATTTATTAACGCAAGGGGTAGAAGAAATTCTTGGCAAACAGCCGTTAGCGATTATTACGATTACTTTTATCGTTTTGACTGCGTTGCATTGGTTGATGAAGCGCGTAACTTTGGGTTTTTTCAGGCAATCAAGTAATCGAATGAAGGTTCGGGGTAATGCGAATGTAAATGGTTAGGAGTTAGGAGTTAGGAGTTAGGAGTTAGGAGTTGGAATTTAGAAATAAAATTATTTACCCCTCTTTTCCCTTCCCTTTTCCCCTTCTTTGTTTACGTCTAACTCTTTAGAAAGATGAAAGTTAAGTTATTTTGACGTGAAATAAACGTATGTGCCTGGATATTTAGGAAAATATCTCAGCAAATCGCTATGTATTCGCGGTTGGATTGGGATATATCGTCACGTCGAAAAGAGGTAATTTGATGCAAGTAATTTCGAGAGAAGAAATCAAAGCGCTGCTTGAACAGCCAAAACAAAACTCGGTTTCGATATACATGCCTACGCATCCAGCCGGACGGGAAGTTAGACAAGACCCGATTCGGTTTAAAAATTTAATTAAAGAAGCCGAAGCACGTTTAATCGATGCCGGAGTCCAAGAACAGGATGCAAATGCACTCCTGAAGCAAGCGCATGAACTCGATACTCCCGAATTTTGGCAGCAATTGGGCGAGCAAGGATTAGCAATTTTTATTTCAAATGATATTTTTCGTTACTACCCTTTGCCGATAGAGTTTGATGAATTAGTTGTTGTTACCGACCGCTTCCACGTTAAGCCGTTGCTGCCAATTTTAAATGGTAACGGACGTTTTTATATTTTGGCTCTCAGCCAAAAAGATGTGAAGTTTTTTGAGGCAACGCGCTACAGCATCAACGAAGTCGAAGTCGGAAATTTACCAGAAAGTCTTGATGAAGCACTTCAATATGACGAAACTGCAAAAGATGGTCAGTTCCGAGTTGGCGCATCGAGAGGAGCAACGGGAAGTGCAGCTGGACAACCGGGACAATCTCACGGACAAGGAAGCCCCGACCGCGATAAACATCAACAAGATATTTTGCAATTTTTCTATTTAATTGATGGCGCATTGCATGAAAAGCTTCATGAAGATACAGCACCGATGATATTAGCGGGTGTAGATTCTTTATTACCTTTATACCGCGAGGCAAATACCTACAATCACTTAATCGAAGAAGCGATGACGGGTAATTTCAAAGTTGAAAGTCCGCAGGATTTACACGCACAAGCTTGGCCAATTATCGAACCCTATTTTTACAAGTCGCAACAAGAAACTTTAGATGTGTTTCACGAATTATTTGGTGGTAACAGTGACAAAGCATCAAATGACATCAAGGAAATTGTATCAGCCGCATATTATCAACGTATTGATAAGCTGTTAGTAGCTGTCGGTCAGCAACAGTGGGGACTATTTGACCCGACTTCGGAGACAGTTTATTTACATTCCGATGAAGAAACTGGCGATGAGGATTTATTAGATTTTGCCGCAGTCCATACTTTATTAAATGGCGGAACAGTTTTCGCTGTCGATCCCGAGACAGTTCCTTTCAGTACACCTGTTGCGGCGATTTTTAGGTATTAATTTAGGGAGTAGGGAGTAGGGAATAGGGAATAGGGGGGAAGGGGTAAAGGGAAAGGGGGAAAAGAAGTAGATTGATAACACAAGAACTCCTAACACAAGAACTCTCTACTCCCTACTCCCTTCTCCCCTCTGTTCTTGCTGCTTCGAGAATAATTCGTTGTTCTGCTCGTGCGATCGCAGTATACGTTCTTTGCACTGCTTCGGGTTCGACGGAAATCGATGTAATGCCCCATTTCACTAGTTGTTCGATTAATTCTGGGTATAATGTCGGTGCTTGACCGCATATTGAACAAGGAATTCCAGATGATAAAGCCATCTCAATCAGTTGATGGATAGCACGCATCACTGCTGGATGTTGTGCATCGTAACAATTGGTAAGGTGTCCTTGTTCTCTATCTACTCCTAACAGTAGTTGCGTTAAGTCGTTGCTACCTATGGCTATTCCCTGTACTCCTGCTTTTACATATTCGGGTAGCAAAAACAAAACGCTAGGCACTTCTGCCATAATCCATAGTTGAAATTGAGGAACTGCGGTCAATCCAGCTTGTTCGACTTTTTGGCGGCAGAAAACAAACTCTTCGACTGTGCGGACGAAGGGTAAAATTAGGTTGATATTGCGATAGCCTGCTTGTTGAACCTGCGCTAATGCAGTCAGTTCGAGTTCAAACATTGCTGAATTTTGCATGTAACCAAATGTACCGCGATGCAATAACGTCGGTTGAAGTGCATAATTCGGCAATCGCATCTGCGAATGATGTTTTTCTGGTTCAATTGGGATTTCCCTAACTTGCATATCTAACGACCGATAAAAAATTGGTCGCGGTGCAAATCCTTGAACAAATTGCATTATCCGTTCGCGGAAACGCTTCAGTAATATAGCTTGTCGTCCTTCTAATAACCACGTATTTGGCTCGATACCATCTAAAAGCGAAATTGCCATGAGTTCGGAACGCAATAACCCAACTCCATCTACGGGTAGATTTTGCACTTGTTCGATTAAACTTGATTGACTTAAATTAACTAATAATCGAGTTGCAATAATCCCAGATGGAGGTGTCCAAGAGGTAATCGTTGTTTGGTTCAATCCAGGGGTTTGATGTGAAGCGTTATCTAAATGTTGTTTCAATTGGTGTACTTTGGTTTTTTGACTACCAATCTCATTTTTTAATCTTCCTTGCCAATTTCCAACTGTAGCGTCGTTAACATTATAAACTTCGCCTTTGTCTCCATCGATAAGTAACTTATCGCCATTTTTAATTGATGCTAGCGCATTCCTCGCGTTAACCACCGCTGGGATTCCTAACTCGCGTGCCAAGATTGCGGCATGACTGGTCATTCCACCTTGCTCTGTGATTATACCGCCGACATTTTGTACTAAAGATAACCATTCAGGAGGAATTTTTGATGCAACTAAAATGGTATCTTTAGTAAGTTGTTTGGGTTTGTCTTCGGAATCGGCAATGACATGAGCTATTGCTGTGACACGTCCAGAAGCTGCGCCAATTCCCCCAAATAATAATTTAAATTCGGGAATTATCGGTCGAGGAATTGTCACTTGTGTTAGGTAAAGTGTGTCAAGAGAAGTTTTTGTTGAGATATTCCATTCAAAGCTAAAATTTTTACCGTAATCATTCAAAAACTTATTCGCAAGTTGAATAATTTGTTGTAAATATTCTTGTGAGAGTGCAAATTGGTGCTGTTGAGATTCATCAAGTAAGTAAGGAATTAAACACTTTGATTCGCTGGCAATTAATGTATTTGTAACTTCCGGTTGTGAATATTCAGTAATATCATGGGGACGGTAAGCAAGCATCTTATTGCCCAATTTTTGTTCAATAATTGTGCCGTCCAATTGAATTTTATATAAATCTGGGACAATTTCACCTTGATGAATCGAAATTCCCAATCCCCAAGTTGCTTTTAGTTCCCACTGCGATGAATTAGCAACAAGTAAACCGCTACAAAATGCATTTTGCAACGGTTGGACTAAAATCCCAAACCGTATTTGCCGCAGATCGATACCGACTCGCTGCCAATATAGCAAGCTGCGAGCGCGAAATAGCTGACTCCAAGTATGTTTAAGCGCGTTTGCGATGTCATTGCGCTCTGGCTGACAAATTTGCGACTCAAATAACCCGGAGATATTCGCAACACCCCGATTAGTCGGAGGTAACGCAACAGTTGGACGAAAAATTAAACAAGACTCCCAATCGCTTGCAGCGTCAAAAATTGCACTCACCCACTCCGGTGGTACAGTTGCAGCAATCATTTCTTGACGCAAAAGCCTAGCAACCTGTTGCAACTGTCGCCAATTACGAACGTCCAAATGTAACGACGAATGAGGCAAGTCGGCAACTAAAGCTTCTGAACTATTGAGATTTTCCAGAAACTCGTGCGTTACATCTGACGAAATCACAAAACCAGGTGTCACTGGATAACCTAACTGTGCGACTCGACTCAAGTTGAATGCTTTATCTCCGACTTTCGCGTAGTCTTGTAATTGAATTTGTTCGAGCCAATATTTGTCTACCAAGTTGTTTATTGTTAAAGGGGTATGAGGGTACAGGGGTAAATGTCAATTGATTTGCGGCGAAACTGCGATCGCTTAATAAGTGAAAATCAAGCGCGATAATTGAGATATTTTGAGAAAATTATAGAATAGTATATGCAGCTAGTTATCAGCTATCAATTATCCACAAGCTCAATTTAACCAAAAAAAGCATTGTCCAACACCTTCTTGCTTACATCCCAGGATATATCTACTATCGTATTACGGCTATGTTTGGCATTACTTATCGGTGCAATAGTTGGCTTAGAACGTCAACTTCGACACAAAGCAGCGGGTTTAAGAACCCACATGCTAGTTTGTCTCGCTTCAGCTTTGTTTACCCTTATACCGTTATTAATCGCTAGCAAAAGTTCTAATTTTGATGCTGATGCGCTAAGTCGCGTCATCCAAGGTATTACTGCGGGTGTCGGATTTCTTGGGGCTGGTGAAATTTTACGCGACGCTTCCACAAGTGAACAACGCATGGAAGTTCGCGGACTTACATCTGCCGCTGCAATTTGGGTTTCAGCCGCCCTCGGAATTGCCGCAGGATGCGGATTGTGGCAATTGGGGTTAATTGGTGCAATTTTATGCTTTTGTGTATTGTACGTTTTTAAGCAATTTGAAAGGCATTAATCATGATTGGGGAAGCGAGAAGGGGAGAAGGGGAGGAAGAGGGGAAAGAGCTAGGAGTAAGGAAGGACAGAAAAATTTATTAATAACTCCTAACACAAGAACTCCTAACTCCTAACTCCCGACTCCCGGCTCCTAACTAATCAAATAACAAAAGTGCTTTCTTAAAAATAGGTTCTTCGCTACGACTTTGAAAAATTAATTTGACTGCTTCGATAAATTGCCAATCAGTGTTTTTATCGGCTTCAATTGTTTTACTTGCCGCGTAAAAACTCACATCATCAATTCGGAGTTCGTTAGTAGCTCCTGTTTGAAAGCCTTTACGTTTACTATCCCAAGAAAGTGACTTTCCGCGTAAAGTAAACTGAAACCAAGTGATTTCGTCCTCTTTTAAATCAAAAAAAATATCAAAATATGGTTCTTCTCCTTGGAACCATACTCGTATCAATCCTTCTTTGTGACTTTGCTTCAAAAGTTTTTGTTCAATTTCTCGCAGTGAGGCTCCAAGCTTAATAATTTCGTTTTTATTTAATAAGTCATTATTTTGCATATTAAATTATCAGTATAATTTACGTTAATCGGCGTACAAAACATCTAAACTTGTATATATCTAGGACTTAGGCACAAGTCACGGAAGAATAAACCACTAAGGGCACAAAGGACACGAAGGTAAGATTGGAGAGAAATTTGGCGTAAGTCTTAATATCTTATGGCATGGGCAGATGCCCGTCTTTTTATACTTTATTCGTGCCGAGCAACTTATATTAAAATATAGCCCTTTGGTCAGATATTTCTCCAGCATTTACAGCCAGGATTTGCGAAGAATTCAACCACTGGGAATCAAAAGACCCAAGGTGAGTAGTTGTAATTAAAGTTTGAAAACGGTCTTGAATCGCATCAAGGAGTTGATTTTGCCTCGATGGGTCAAGTTCTGCCAAAACATCATCAAGTAGTAGCAGAGGTGGTTCTCCAACAACTTCTTCGATTAGCTGCAATTCTGCCAACTTCAAGGCTAATACAAGCGTCCGCTGCTGACCTTGGGAGCCATATTGACGTGCAGGTGTTTGATTGATAGTCAATTCTACTTCGTCACGATGGGGACCGACAAGGGTAGTAGCTTGATGTAACTCAGCGACCGAACGCTGTTGGATTTTTTCGAGAAATGCTTGTTGAACAATTTCTAAATTATTTTGTTCGAGGGGGACGTTAGGTGCGTACTTAACTTCGAGAACTTCAGTACTACCACTGATACTCGCGTGCCATGCAGCAGCTATTGGTGCGAGACGTTGAATAGCGCGATCGCGTCTTCTAATTACCCTAGTTCCGTTGGCGGCAAGTTGTGCATCCCAGACGCTCAATTCGGTCTGTACTGCTGCTAAATTTAACGTCTCAACATGACGTTTTAAAAAGGCGTTACGCTGTCGTAGTACTTGATTATACTGCTGCAAAATGTAAGCGTAGATAGGTTCGAGTTGAATTAAAAGCGTATCCAGCCAATGTCGGCGACCTTCAGGACCACCGCGTACCAAATCTAAATCCAAACTAGAAAATTCGACAGCATTGAGAACCCCAAGAAAATCGGTTTGACGGCGAAGATTTTCGCCGTTAAGATTCACGGTTCGCCGACCGTTACGACGTATTGTTAAAGTTAGGTCGCTAATACCTGCTTGGCGTTTGAGACTAGCTTTAATCTGAGCGATTGGTTCCCCATCGCGGACTAATTCTTTATCCCTAGCCATCCGATGCGATCGCAATGTTGCTAATAATTCCACTGCTTCCAACAAGTTCGATTTTCCTTGAGCATTATTACCTACCAAAATCGTTTTTGGTGCAGCAAACTCTATTAATTGCTCTTTGTAATTGCGGAAATATCGAAGTTGGAGGGATTGGAGAAACATAAAAAAGTTAGGAGTTAGGAGTTAAGAGTTAGGAGTAAGGAGCTAAGAGTTCTTGTGTTAGGAGTTCTTGTGTTAGGAGTTAAGTCATAGTAGTCTAGCAAGCCCTAAGTAACGCAGCAAAGTGTGTTAAAGGACGGGCAGGATGCCTATCCCACAAGAAATTCTAATGAATCATTTTAGGCTTGTGCCCCTATTCACGATTGGTTTTTTTAAATTGCAAGTCTCCAACTCCTAACTTCTAACTTCTAACTTCTAACTTCTAACTCCTAACTCCTAACTCCTAACTTTTAACTTTTAACTTTTAACTCCTAACTTCTAACTCCTAACTTTCCTAAACAGCCTTCTTACCCATAACACGTAAGAAAATCTTCTCGGATTCAATCCACACAAACATTAACGCACTAAATCCAAAGCAAATTAATAGCTCCTGTGGGTCTAAATAGTGGGTACCGAAGAAAGCTTGTAAAGCTGGTACGTAGACGAGTAACAACTGCAAAATTGTTGTAAATATAACGGTACCCAACACGAAAGGATTCGAGAACGGATTCATTTCGATTGTTAATCGGTTGTTTGAGCGAATCGCTAAAGCATGTCCCATTTGGGCAAGACATAATGTTGTAAACACCATTGTCTTCCATGTATCTGGATTGCGGGGATACCCAGCCGCATGAGTATGTCTGTACGCCCAAACCATCATGATGATTGTAATTATCGCAAACACAATCCCGATCCGAATCATGTACGAACCTAAACCGCGTGCAAAAATACTTTCGCGGGGGCTGAAGGGGGGACGCTTCATGACATCGGGTTCGGGAGGTTCCACTGCTAAAGCCAATGCAGGCAAACCGTCGGTAACGAGGTTCATCCATAAAATTTGTAACGGGCTGAGTGGCACGCCACCTAAACCAAGTAACGGAGAAGCGGCAACAGTCAGTACTTCACCGATGTTACTACCAAGGATGTACTTAATGAATCTACGGATATTCGTGTAAACTACGCGACCTTCTTTTGTTGCAGCAACGATTGTGGCAAAGTTGTCATCGAGCAAAACCATGTCGCTGGCTTCTTTACTCACATCGGTGCCAGTGATACCCATTGCAATCCCGATATCGGCTTGTTTGATGGCTGGCGCGTCGTTGACACCATCCCCGGTCATCGCTACAAACCGACCGCGCCGTTGTAGTGCTTGAACGATTCGCAATTTGTGTTCCGGGGCAACCCTGGCATAAATGCTTACCAGGTCTACCTGTTGTTCGAGTTCCTGGTCGCTCATGCGTTGCAATTCTTGACCGACGAGGACGCGGTCGTTACTGTCGGTAGCGATACCCAAATCGTTAGCGATCGCTCGCGCAGTCAATGGGTGGTCGCCTGTAATCATCACGGGGCGAATTCCGGCATCGCGGCATTCTTTCACAGCATCGCGGACTTCGGGACGCGGTGCATCGAGCATTCCCACTAAGCCCAACCAAACTAATTCGACTTCGCTGACTTCGTCGGAACCTGCGGGTGGTTTTTCCATTAAGGGTTTGTAGGCAAATCCCAAAACGCGCAACCCGTTACTTGCCATGTTTTCGTTTTGAGCCAGTATTAGTTTACGTACTTCTTCGGTAAGCTCGATAGAATTTTTACCATTATCCCAAAGCGTACACCGAGCTAATACTAATTCCGGCGACCCTTTGGTAAACATCATAAATTTTTCGCTGTTGACGCGGCTTTGTAGTACCGGGTCAACATCGCCCATGTGCGAACCTGTATCCACCGATTCGAGCTTGGTAATCACGCTCATCCGCTTGCGTTCCGATGAAAATGGGAACTCGCCCACACGCGGTATCTTGCTATTCCACTGGTCTTTTTCTATACCACCCTTTGCCGCCAGCGTCACCAGTGCCCCTTCGGTGGGGTCGCCTAAAATTTTCCACTGTCGGTCTTCCTGTTGTAGTTCCGAGTCGTTACAAGCCGCGCAGGCAACTAATAGGGCGGAAATTTCCGGATGCTGTTCGAGGGAAATCTGTTTGCCGTTGAGTTGAAATTCACCTTCGGGTTCATAACCATTTCCCGTGACGCGGAACAAATTGTTACTGGTAAAAATCGACTGCACAACCATTTTGTTCTGTGTCAGCGTCCCGGTTTTATCCGAACAAATGGTTGTTACCGACCCTAGCGTTTCCACAGCTGGCAGTTTGCGAATCAAGGCATTACGCTTAACCATGCGCTGAGTTCCCAATGCCAGGGTGACGGTAATTACAGCTGCTAAACCTTCGGGTACAACTGCCACTGCCATCGATAGCGACACTTCTACAAGGTCTCTAAACGTGTTAAAAAGGTTATTTCCTCGTATACCAGCAATAAAATAAGCGTGAGCCATACCGCCGATAATGACGATAGCAACCAAAATCAAGGAACCTGTGACGAGGACTTTACCTAATTGAGCCATTCGCTGTTGCAATGGGGTTGGTTCGCTTTCCACCGACTGCAACAATTCGGCAATTTTACCGATTTCGGTTTGCATTCCCGTTTTGGTAACGAGAACTTTCGCACGTCCTTGGACAACTTCGGTGCCTTGGTAAACTAGGTTGATGCGATCGCCTAAAGATGTATCTTCAGGTAGTTGCAATTCTGCATTTTTATTCACAGCTTCGGCTTCGCCTGTCAGTGCTGACTCGCGGATTTGCAAGTTCGATTCTTCGATTAATCGTCCATCAGCTGCAACCTGTACCCCCGCTTCCAATAGCATTACATCTCCTGGAACCAAGTCTTTACCCGCGATTTCCACCTGTCTACCATCGCGGATAACTCGAACATTTGGCGAAGACAATTTCTTAAGCGCTGCTAATGCTTGTTCGGCACGACTTTCTTGGACGTAACCGAGAATTCCGTTTAAAATCACAATCGCTAAAATCGCAATCGTATCTTTAAAGGGCAACTCACCTGGTTTTAATTCTCCCGCTCGCAAAGACAGAAGGTCTAAAATCCCGGAAATAATCGCTACAGCAACCAACATCAATAGCATGATGTCTTTAAACTGGTCGATTAAAATTTCCCAAGGACTGCGACCAGCAGATTCTTGTAATTCATTAGTTCCATATCTTTCCAGCCGCTGTTGGACTTCAGTTGCGGTCAAACCCTTATCTGCACTAGTCGATAGCTGTTCTATTGCTTTTTTGGGTTCTAAACTATGCCAAACGGCAGATGAATCGGGTAGAGAGTGAGCAGACATTGTATAGATTAAAGGGGGATTAGGTTACAGTATTCGATCGTAATTTAGTAAAGGTTAGAAAACCATCAACTAACGTTACATTAGGATTGCCACAGAATTAAATTTATGTAGCTATTATGTAAGTTTTTTTGCTGAACATTTTCCGATTTATCCAGACAAGTATTTAGGTAATTTTAGGGAGGCTGCAAAGTATTCTTAAGCACGCAAAGAGCGGTCATTGTTTAGTAGAGTTTTAGATTCGTGTGCGAAATATCCTCGCCCGTGCGATGTAGCATTACGTTGTAGTAAATGGTATGTGTAAATGTGTAAGGAAAATATTAGCTCAAAAAAAGCAGGATAAAAGCCCTTTGATTTTTGATTTTCACTCCGGGACATTTCTTCTACACGCGCCACTCGCTCCCCTATACCCTACATCCTATACCCTTATTTTTGTCACACAGGATATTAGACAATTAGTTTCAGCACTTCATTAGACCGTCAAATAAATTAAGTTTAGTATGAGTTTTACAATAGAAGGCTTAAGCGCTAGAGAGATGTTTACGCAAAGGACAATTCGACCCCTGTGTGCTGCCTCGATTTATGGCATCACCTTTATTAAGGATACACTCATTGCGATTGACCAAAGAAAGGGTTTTTTACTAGAAATTGACCCGCTTTCAGATAACACCAAGGTCTTAAACCCGCACCAGGTACGCGAGTTTACAGGCGTGAGTGGCATATCTTTATGGGAAGATACGCTGTGGGTGACGCGAGACAATAGTGTTTATTTATGCCAATTCAATTCTTGGGGGTTGCAGCATTTTGTCACCTTACCATACCCCGCCGATGGTGTTGCTGTATGGGAATCAACAGTTTATGTCAGTTGCCAAAAAATCGGTGCAATCCTCATCTTTGACCGCAACACCCGCAAACAAATTACACAATTTTATGCACCAGGAGTTGGGGTAGAAAATTTAGCAGTAACCGAGGAAACGCTTTGGGTATGCGATCGCACCGAACAAACAGTTTATGCTATCGACCGCGCTACCGGGGATATTCGATTTAGCGTTCTTACCCCGTTCGATTCACCCACTGGTATCGCCGTCCATACCGATACATCCGGTAAACAATTGCTTTATGTTGCCTACGCATCCGAAGAACCTTATATACGCGACAACCCCAACGCCGACCCCAACTACGAAATCGCATACCGCGATCGCACTTTTATCCACCCCCTCAATTTCTCCTACGATGAACATAAGCGGTACGCCGTTTCTGGCGGCTACCGTATTGAAATGTCCTACGTCGAAGAAATATCCCCCCTCGATGAAGTCTACCTTGCTGACCTCGAATGGCACATCGCCCTTCCCAGCAACACCGACCGCCAAAAAGTAGTTAGCATCGAAGCCATCGGACTACCCTTTGTCGAACAAACTGTTGAGGGACAGCAAGTTGCGGTCTTTAAATTTGATACTCTCACCCCCGGCGAGCGTCACGTTTTAGGCTGGAAAGCGATTTTAGAGGTACGCGGCATCAAATACCGTATTACCCCCCGCGATGTCGAAAATATTCCGGAATTAACATCCGAATTCAAAGAGCGTTACTTAGTAGACAATGACGATTTAGCAATGGATACGGGTATTGTCCGACGTGCGGCAGCTGATGCTATTGGTACCGAAACGAACCTACTGCGGAAAATGTACAGTATCCGCAATTATGTTTACGACCAGCTATCTTATAGTATCAAACCTTACATAGATTCTCCCGACATCGTTCTCGAACGCGGTACCGGTTCGTGTGGCGAATATGTTGGTGTTCTGCTAGCACTGTGTCGCTTGAATGGTATTGCTTGCCGCACCGTCGGACGCTATAAATGTCCTCCCTTTGC
Source organism: uncultured Calothrix sp. (assembly GCA_964242965.1). GTDB lineage: Bacteria > Cyanobacteriota > Cyanobacteriia > Cyanobacteriales > Nostocaceae > JANNFJ01. The sequence continues at coordinate 17,371 of CAXTCQ010000170.1, forward strand.
CGAACACAAAGGTGTCCCTCTACAACCCGACTTTAACCATGTTTGGTTGGAGTTTTACATACCGAGTATAGGTTGGTTGCCAATGGAATCTAATCCCGACGATTTGGGGTATTGTAATGCTCACCCCACGCGCTTTTTCATGGGTTTGTGCTGGTATCACATCGAAATTGGTAAAGGTATCCCCTTTGAAAGCTTAATTAGTAAAGGTACTAGGCTTAAAAAAGAAGATATTTCAATTGGCGAATTAGCAATTAATCATATTCGCTTCACAATTCTTGATGAATTAGAAGGGAGTAGGGAGTAGGGGAG
>CAXTCQ010000171.1:0-17510 GCA_964242965.1 uncultured Calothrix sp.
CCCCACACTCCCCCCAACCCATAACCGTAAGGGCGGGTTCACCAACCATTCTCACCGCATTCCGTTAAATCCTACCCTTCCCCTTTCCCCAAATCCCTATACAATAAGAGACTGTGACCAAAAATATCGGAGATTAATATAATGTCTCGTCGCTGTCAGCTAACTGGTAAAAAAGCAAATAACGGCTTTGCTATTTCGCACTCGCACCGTCGTACTAAGCGTCTTCAACACGTTAACCTCCAAAGCAAGCGTGTTTGGTGGGCTGAAGGAAACCGCTTTGTTAAACTTAAGCTATCGACCAAAGCTATTAAAACTCTAGAAGTTAGAGGTTTGGTGGCAATGGCTAAAGAAGCTGGTCTTAACTTGAATCACTTTTAATCGAGATAGTTGTGGCGAGGTATCTCAGCATTGGTAGCATTTAGCCTTTTAGAATACCCGAAATCCCGCCCCAGGCTGTAAGCCAGGGGCTAATGGTACAAAGCCTGCTGAAAGCAGGCTAACCTGCGGGTATTTGCTGAATGGCTTGTGCGCTACTCGTGCCACACCATTGTGTTGTGACGGCGGTCTAACAGGGTTTGCCAGTGATTTCTATGAACTTTGCTCCCGATTTTCCCGTCCTAATTATTACCGAAGCAGATTATGAGCTTTCTAAGAATGAGACGATGGGGAGCAAATATAAGTTTTGGTTTCAGCATCACTCCCTTGGTCGTTGTCTATATAAGCAAGCTCGATTTTCTTTAGGCGAAGATTGGGCAGAGAAGGTTGCAGCCGAGTTGTGCGAACTTTTGGGACTACCCCATGCTATTTATGAACTGGCAGAAACTTGGGAGGGGAATCGCGGTGTAGTTTCACCCTACTTTTTACCATCCGGTGGAACACTCGTTCATGGTAACGAAGTTTTAACACCAATTGTGCCAAATTATCCCACATCCGTTACCTACGGAGCGTCACAGCATACAATTGATATTGTGCTGAGAGTTATCGAAGCAGATAATCTAAATCTTCCTATTGGTTGGGCAGTACCGAGCGGTATCCAAACAGCGGTGGAAGTATTTGTCGGCTATCTCCTGTTAGATGCGTGGATTGGTAACGGAGACCGTCATCATGAGAACTGGGGTTTTGTACGAAATAAGGCAGCTACAAATACAGAAACGATACACTTAGCACCAACTTATGACCATGCTTCCTGTTTGGGGCGAGATTTATCTGATGAACAAAGGCAGAAACGCTCAGTAGAGGCATATGCAAACAAATGTTTTTCGGCGTTTTATAGTAGCATTGACGACAAAAAACCCCTTAAAACCTTTGATGTGTTTGGAAAAATCCAAGAGCGTTACCCAAATGCCGCCCAAGTATGGCTCTCTCGGCTTGAAAGTGTCTCAAGAGCGAATATATTAGAAATTTTTAATCGTATTCCCAAGAATCGCATCTCAACTATTGCAATTGAGTTTGCTGTTAATATTCTTGAATTCAACCAACGCAGGCTACTTGATTTGGGGGAATTACTACCTTGAAGATAGAAAAAACACTATTTTTAGCTTGGCTTGATCCCAACAGTCGCTTTTGGTTTCCCATCGGTCGATTAACTTTTGATGGTGACATCTACAAGTTTATTTATACACAAGGTGCTTCTTTAGCTCAACAGCAGTGCGGTTTTGAGCCTTTGTCATCCTTTCCGCAATTTGACAAAGTATATACATCAACCCAGTTATTTCCGGTGTTCTCAAATCGGTTAATGCCTCGTTCGCGTCCCGATTACTCTAGTTTTATTCAATGGCTAAATATTGCGGAACATGAGTACGAGCCAATTGCAATATTAGCCCGTAGTGGTGGGGAACGCGAAACAGATACTCTCACGGTTTTTCCGCGTCCGGAACCAGATAGCCAAGGACGGTATCATTTTCACTTTTTTGCGCTAGGTCTGCGACACCTGCCACAATCTGCCATTGAACGAATTAATCGCCTGTGGTCGGGTGAGAATTTGTGGTTACAAAGCGAATTTCAAAACCCACACGAATTGGCGTTGACTTTAAATACAAAAGACCACTATACCGTAGGGTATTGTCCGCGATATTTGTATCTTGAGGTTTTTGATATACTTAGGCGCGAACCGAGTTTAGTAGACTTGCGTGTAGAGCGTGTCAACCAACCTCCTATACCACTCCAGTTTCGGCTGTTGTGTCATATAACGGTGCTGCACCAAGATGACTTACACCCCTTTTCTAATCAAATATATCAACCCCTTATCGAGTTGGATGTTGCAACAGCGTCCCTCCTTTGACTCGTTTTATATCGCATTTGTTTTGCTTAAGTGTCTTGGAGAAAAAATTCGTAGCTACGTACTAGCTGATGAAAGATTGATACATGCTTCCAAATAAGATCGGTTTCGTGAAATAACGGAAGTCAATTTTTAAAATAGCGGAAGTCAAAAAGGCGATTTTGAGGAAATTTTTCGATCGTCCTACGCAAAATCAATAGTTCCGGCTTCTGAAGTCGAAAAAATAACGGAAGTGAGTTTGGGAAAATAACGCCAATTAATTTAAAAGTCCTTTAATTTGCACAACTTAAGTCGGTTGGCAGGAAAATTTATAGCTATATATTGGTTTACAAAGTGCCATGTGTAAGATAATCAGTTTAGCGATCGCTTTAGTAAGCTTGCAATGATTGTTTGGATTTCTCGAAGGGATGAAGAACCTAGGGCGAACGCATCTAAATGAAGCATATAACTTTCTCCAATATTCCCCAATCTACTAACTTACTGCATACTCTGTAAACTGCCGTTTAAAGGGGGAATGAAAGCCAATTACTATATCTTGCTTGGGAACACCCATATTTACCAAGTCTTCCGTCACTTCATTTTCTGTGCCATTATGTTGCAGCCAGATTTTGTTATCTTTGATATCTAAGTGAAGAAAACAACCATATATACGCCGCTCATTTCTCCAACCAACATGAACTAGTTGGTAATGGTCTCGCTCTGTATCAAAAATAAACTGTGTTTCAATTTCTGGGTTTGGAGTGCCAATGCTAGCATACTGCTGTAGTAGCTGTTGGATTATTTTTTGATATTGATTTATTTTATCCATTCAACGATAACCTCTAAGATTGGATTATAAGTTATTAATTTTAGTCCGTAGGTTCATCCAGGGCAAACGCAGTCGAAAAAATAACGGAAGTGAGTTCGGGTAAATAACGCCAATTAATCTAAAAGTCCTTTAATTTACATAACCGTTGGCAAATAAATTTCTTGTGGGATGGGCATCCCGAACCGTCCGTATACGCCCATTTAAAGGCACAACAACCTACCTATGCACGCACAACGGTAACAGAGCGTCCATTCTCCGTAATTGTAACTTGAGTCGTTAAACGTTCCTCTAGGGGTAATGCATTGCTGCGGCGGTCGAAAATAACTAACCAACCAAAATCTTCTCCCAACCGCGTTAAATAGGAATCTAACTGTTCTAAACCCTCATCTAATGGGTCTTTCTTCTTATCGCGCCAAACTTTTAACTCAATCCCTAATGTAATCTTCCCATATCTGAGACACAAATCCATGCGATCGCGTCCAATGGCATACTCGCGCTCTAAGGTTCCACCCCCATTAACCACGCGATGCAAAAATGCCATGAGTACTAAGTGAGGTGCAATCTCATGGTAAACTGCGCTACCAAGCAACGGTTCACCATGCTGTCGCCAAAATGCCAAAAATGCTTGCAGCAAGACATCCGTATTTATCTCACCGCTAGATGTCAACCAACTAGGGCTAATGTGAGGCAAACTATCTTGAGTGCCTTGTACCAAAACACGGGGAATCACCTCGCGGTAAATGGGATTGGCAATTATTAGTCCCCCTGCTGGGTCGCGCCGTAACAATCCCAAATCAATCAAATATTGTCGGTCGTCTGCCGGGGTATCTCCTAATGCTTGTCCTGCTAGCATCGGTTCAATGATTGCCTTGACTCTTGGTTCGCGGAGCTTTTCAGCAAGCGAATCGAGATGGGTATCCTGACGGGCAATCAGTATTTCCTTTGCTTGAAAAATGTCTTCTTTAGTAATTTCTATATTTGTATCCGTCACCATCTCTTCTACAACTTCTTTGGCTAAGGCATTAACCAACCAAGGTTGTCCTTGAGTCAAATCAAACGCTGTCTCGATTGCCTCGTTTGTAAAAACTTGCCCGGTATCTTCGGTATGTTGTTGGTATAGTTGTGCGACCTCGGCAGCATTAAAATTTCTCAGCGTTATGGAGCGCACTTTAATATTAAAGGGACTTGATGTATTTAAGCGATCGCTACCCCCAGAAGCGACTTTATAATCGCGCACATCGCGTAAGCCAATTAACCCAACGGATAGCGGAAAGTTTTGGGGGCGACTAGAATAGCCATCGCGTAACTGTCGTAAAACGGATATTAAAGATTCATCCTGTAGAGCATCAATCTCGTCAATAAATAGCACCAATGGTCGCTCAGAAGCTTTTGCCCATGCCTGCAATGCAGCTTGAATTCTTCGTCCAGGCTCCGCTTTATTCCAAATAGGAGGGTGTAAGTTTTCGGGTAAATGTAACAGGGCACGCGCCCGCCAAGACCCCAAGATAGCGTTCTCAGCCGCTCCTGGGTCATGAATAAATGCTGCCCCCACTTCTGCCGACACCATTACTGCTGCATAATGTCCGCTAGTTGTTAGTTGTTGGGCTAACGCCAGCATCGCAGTAGTTTTGCCCATTTGACGGGGCGCATGAATCACAAAATAGTTACGTTGTCTAATCAGTCGTTCCAAGTTAGGCAATCGACTGGTTGGTGATAGCATATAATGAATGTCGGCTTGACAAGGACCTGCGGTATTAAACCAACGAGACATAAAGTGTTTGGATGGATGCGCTTGCTTGTTGCCCTGATTGTAGCTCGAATAGAGTTTGGGAAAATAATGACAATTAATGCGATCGCTCTCTACATCAATTTTATAAAATCATGAAAGTCAAATTGGGAGATAAGAAAAATTAAGCTAAGTTTTGATACGATTTGAATAAAGTGGAGCCAAAAACGAAACCAGAGAAGGCTATGGGAATAGAGGAGTTACTGGGACCATTCCGTGAAGAAATTTTACAAATTGCTACAAAACATGGTGCGTATAATGTGCGTATTTTTGGCTCGGTAGCTAGAGGTGAAGCAAGAGAAAATAGCGATGTGGATTTTTTAGTAGAAATTGAACCAAAACGAAGTTTGTTTGACTACATTGCTTTAATACAAGATTTGGCGGAACTCTTAGGACGAAAAGTTGATGTTACACAACCAGAAAACCTGCATGAGTTAATTAGAGAAAAAGTACTGAGGGAAGCTGTAATGTTATGAAGGACGAGCGTCTGTATCTAAGTAATATTAAAGAATGCATTGACCGCATAGAAGCATATACTTATGATGGCAAAGAAGCGTTTATGCGAACGCCGATGATTCAAGATGCAGTAATCCGTAACTTTGAAATTATTGGTGAAGCAACAAAGCGATTATCTCCGGAATTAAGAAGTGCATATTCGGATGTTCCCTGGCAACAAATGGCTGGTTTACGAGACGTATTGATTCACGATTATTTAAAAGTTAATCTCAATCTTGTCTGGCAAATCATAGAGCAAAATCTTCCAATACTAAAACCAAAAGTGGAAGCTATTTTGGTGAATTTTGGTGAAGATTAGCCTGAAATTTTCAATATATATGGCAGTCCTAAATCCCGAAGTGAAAATTTAGAAACCGGGTTTATGGACACTACGAACTTTTACAAATCATATAGGATTGCTATAGCGGCGAAATACTCAACATAGATCAACCTATTGGCAAAATATCAACCTAAAGTAATTAAGACAGACAAAGAAAATGAACATGTAACAGCATTGGCGGAGGAATTAGCACATAAATTGAACCCAACTGCTGAAGAATCGGCGTTATATGATTTGTTAATTATTTTAATACAAAAGTACGAAGATGAAAACTATCCGATGGGTAATTCTAGCCCTTTATCTTTGCTCCTTCATCTAATGGAAGCGCGTTCTTTGAAGCAGGCTGATTTAGTCGGTGTTATTGGTTCTAGAGGTGTGGTATCAGAAATCATTAACTCTAAGCGAGAAATTAGCAAAGCACAAGCTAAATCTTTAGGTGAGTTTTTTCAGGTTGATTCAGGCTTATTTATTTAGCGTCTCGCTCGCGGGCTTTTCGGCCCGCACTACATCTTAGCTCAACTTTATCCATTTTTTTAGCAACGCGATCGCTCAAAAGTGTGACAATTTCCTATTCTTGATAATCAGTAAGAAGTATAGGTTCTTTGTTAGGAACTCTCACAATAATTTCGATAGTTCCACCCAAAGCATTTACAACTTCTCGAAGTGTATTTAATTCCAGATTTTGTCTACGTTCCAGCTTGGATACTGCTGGCTGCTGTACCTCAAGACGCTCTGCCAATTCTGATTGAGATAAACCGAGTTTCTCACGCAGATGTTTAAGAGTAATTTCTTCGAGATGAATCTGGGAAGCTTTTGCTTCAATAAGTTCTTGTCGCTTTCTAGGAAGTTTACTTAACTCTTCGGATAGGGTTGTATATTTTGTCATAAATTTTCCTCTACAAGATAAGTCACTTAGATAGCTTCGTCCTCATCATCATATATTCCTGCCCGACTCAAAGCATAATCTGATAGTAAGGGCGTATCTTGCCTGTGACCTTCTGACCATTCTCGAAATGCCTGCACCCACTCTTGGGGGGTGGCAGTTTTATAAAAAGGGCGTTTAGTTTGCTTTTCTTCCTGCTTGGATTTCACTAAGTCTCCTAACATTACATCAAGGTAGGGCTTAACCTCTTGGGGGGAGAGGTTTGTGACTTTGGCTAACACTTGAACTACGTTCTCTAACTCTTCACGGTTAGCTTCTTGCAAATTGCTAAGGGTGTGGGAAGCTTCTATGCTACTACTACCGTCAAAGGACGTATTGGTTTCCATAAGTAATAATTAGCTTAAAGTTTGTTATTTATATTCTCTAGTATTTGATAGCGGAAGCTGTTAGTAACTTCATTATTTTTAATATTAAAGTCCAATATATAGATTGATTGTTGATATCGTTTATACTGAGCAGACAATTTTTGTGAAGTATATTGTAACTCACGCCGAATACGATAAAGAGAAGTGGAAAAATGACCCTTAGTTTTAACCCTCAAACCTATGCCAACTTATTGGCTAAATATCAACCTAAAGTAATTAAGACAGACGAAGAACATGAGCAAGCAACAGCATTGGCGGAGGAATTAGCACATAAATTGAACCGAACTGCTGAAGACCGACTAATGCATCATTAATGTTCATTAATCTGCCTGCAATAACTGTTCTCGATGCTCATCCCCTTCGCGTCGAGTCCGCGAAACCCAACCTTGAGCGTCCTCACCTAATAGCGGATAGGGTGACATACCTTTTAAATCTGCCCATTTGCGTTTTGGTTGCGATTGGGTAACGTGTTTCTTCATCCGTTCTACCAAATGTCCCATTACTGTCAATTGCTCCTCTGAAGTCAATTGTTCAATCTCACTTAAAATTTTCTCAAGTAACGGACTCATAAACCTAACTCTTATTAATTATTGTATATTTTACCATCTTCATTTTCGCCTCAGCGCGAGTGACGGCAGTCGCTTCAATCCTTTGTACCCTCCGCGATACTCTGAAGCAGAAGTAAATAACGCCATTTTCAGGCTAAATTTTGACTGCCCAACGTAAAATCAATGCTTCTGGCTTCGGATGTCGAAAAAATAACGGAAGTCAGTTTCGGAAAATAACGCAAATTAATATGAATGCTTTACAGGTGATATTATGTTCGTCGTATTACCCAATATGCGTAAGGGCACAGCATTGCTGTGCCCCTACAGGTATTATAGGTAACTAACCGGGCATCATCTGATTAGTATTTAATAAATTTTACCCTCAAGTATCCTTATTAGGACTTACGCATTTTAACCAAAAACTGTCATTCCCAACGGAGCGCAAGCGAAGTGAAGAATCTCCCAGATGCTTTACTGCACTTCGTGAAGGGTTCAGCATGACAAATTTTTTTTGCGTAAGTTCTACTTGTATAAGGTAAGACTGTTTCATTTTTAAAAAATCAGAAGTCTTAAATTTTCATTTGCATATGAGACAGTCGTAAGGGCGGGGTTACCCCGCCCTTACAATACCGTAGGCTAAACTAATTATCTCTTTATAATGAAACAGTTCCGCCCCATAACAGGCAGGCTTATTATTGCCCAAAAGTATTTTCTGGCTAATTGATAGGTTTTAGATAACAAGTGGGTAGTATAAGTCTACTCACTTAATAGCTTCTTCGTGAACTTTCCTCTTACGCACTGTCTTTTTGCAAAGTTAATGTGAACCTATGGCGTTATTATTCTCTATCGGATATAAATTAATTAATCTGGAGAAATTCTTCATCAACCGGAAGAATTTTACAACAAATCAAAAATGATATAGCTAAGATTAAGTCAATTTTTCGAGTTGCTATTTGGCTAAAAGGTAGCAGCAATAAAGAATTTATTTAGGAACGCACTAGTAAATCCTGTTATTTGTATTAGCAGGTATCGTTAGCATCACAATTTTTTTTGAAACTTCTTAAAACAGCATTAAATCACTTGACAGGGAAGGGGCTATGTCTCGAAATCGTAAATTAGTCAAGGTCATCCGGAAAATCTACCACAATCTTTATTCTTTTTACGCGGCATTAAGAAAAAAACTTTTTCGGTTGTTACGTACTTTTTTAGTTGCTAAAAATAGACAAAAACATAGAACTGCTAACGCTGGGTTTGTATTACCCACTGTAGCTATGGTTTCGTTAGTAGTAGTGCTGTTGACAGTTGCAATTTTATTTCGCTCGTTTGAACGCTCTAAAAATGCTACTAATGTCAGGGTGAATGAGATAACTCTTAAAGCTGCAACCCCAGCAATTGATAGAGCGAAAGCAAAGATAGATAAATTATTATCACCAGATAACCTTGAGTTAACAAGCCGAACAACGCCATCTGATTTCGACCTCTATAAAGCTTTTTCTAAACAGGATAACCTCAAGAAATACACATTTGGCGACGAAACTCCGCTATCAGTTAACTATGGTGGAAGTAGTACTAATGAGGATGAAAGTACACCTTTAGAAGAACGAACAAAATTAAACACCGCTTGGAGATATCCCATTGATACGGATAACAACGGTAAATATGATAGTTATACCATATACGGAATATTATTCCGCAGTCCCCCTGTTGATGGCACGACCAGTAAATTTAAGCGTTCTCGGAACCCATTGGATGCAAGAACACCACCAATGGATGACGTATTCTCAGACCCTACATGTCCGACTTCAAGTGTTGCTACTGAAGGCGGTTGGTATAAAGCAGGTCCGACATTAAAGAAAAGTTTCTTTGTGTATGCCGTGAATGTACCTATTTCTGTACCAGAAAATACGGGAGAAGAAGTAAATAAAGGGAATAAAGGCTTCTCAGCAATTGAGTTTCAACAAGACCAAGAACGAATCCCGTTAATTAATAACGCCGTTGTCTACGAAGATGACCTCCAAGTAAGCCCAGGTGCTGGACTTAAGTTAAATGGAAGGGTTTTTACTAACAGTAACTTGTTGACTGCACAAACTGATAAGAAAGCTATCCGATTTTATCAAGTCAGCGATCCTCTGTCTTGTTTTTATAAGGCAGATGCTAGCAAAGTGATTGTTGGTGGAAACGTCGGTAACGGTCGGATTACTGGTCAAGGTGAAGATAGTACTGTTACATTCGATTTGTTTGCACCAAAAGCTGAAGGTGGATCAAAACTGGTTAAGAATGAGAACCAATCTGTAAGCAATACTACTGCTCAAATAGCATATAATAGCTTAGGATTCGCAACAAGAATTAATACATTAATAGAAGCACAAATAAAAAACACAGATGACCCTTTAGAAGTTAAGAAAAGCGTTGATACTAGAGTAAAAAAAGGCGAAGATGCAGTCGATGTCAGACGTGAAGAATTAGAAGCTTATTTTAAAAAACGTACAATCAAAGTTCCGTTTGCAGTGACAGATCCAACTTTGGGTTTTAAATTAGAAGGCTCTGGTGATACCCTCAGAGGTACCGATGCTTGGATTGATCCACTACCAGCAAATACAAAGCTGACATTTATCACAGGTGGTAAAGAGCAAGAAAAAGGACTAGCGGCAACAGAACCGAATAAGCTGAAGGAAGAAGACAAAGAGAAAGAAACATATTTGGGCGATCGCATTATTGTTGGAAACAACTTACCTGCGTTATGGTTTAACAAAAAAAGCAAATCATTTGTTGGGACAAAAGTACCTCAAGAGCTTGACCCACAAGAAGAGTGGACAAAATGGAGCAAAGACGAATACAAATATCGCTATCGCAAAACCCAGATTCAGGAATTATTAAGTCTTGCGGATGCAACAGAGCGCAATAAACTGTTTGAGGAAAAAGCCGCAGAAGCACCCAAAAATGGACTCGATAATGCTGGTGGTATGCGTGTAGTAACAGGTGCAGGTATATATGTTGATGGAACTGCTGCTGATAGTGCTTCTTTTCCTTGGGACTCTGCAACAGACTTAGATAAAAGTACTAATGGTGACCAAAAAGGATCGTATTTGGCCAGCAATCGTCCCTCATTTGACACCAATTTTGTCGATACAACTAATACAAACACTGATGGTAAGAAAATAAGGTTAGATCAACTAATATTTGACAGTAAACCCGCAATACCTGTTTGGTCGGACGCAATGCCAATGACAGGTGGAAAGAATGTTCCAGTAGAGATGAAAGGCGATCTACTCATGCGGGCTAGTGCTGTTTATCACTATAAAGTTAGTAAAGATAAAGACCAGCTACCAATTGCCTGCGTCAGTAGTTATTACGACCCAACAAATGCAATTACGGCACAGAATAATAGCAATGTAGTTGATAAATGGAAGAATCCTGAAGCAGCAAATACAACAGATGGAAAATCAAATAATGGTGTAGTTTATCCTTACAATGGAAGAAGTCAATTCGCTACAGAACTTGCACGGCAAGCGCGATTAGTATATCCTAACGGGCGTTTCGTAAATGAACCATTACGCAAAGCATTGGAGAAAAAAGGTAGCAACATGTTAATGGCTGATTATTCTGCTATTGACACAGCAATCTGCGCTATTCAAATTCTTAAGGGAACTCCACCTAACCCTGAGAAGGTTGAACACGGTACTATTTACGAAACAGCATTCCTAGATGCTCGGCAAGTTAAATCGATTGAGACAGTACCTAATGTAACCGAGATAGAGATAACACCTAAGGTAAACGAGATAAACTCTGCCGCTCAATATGGGCGTAGTATCGAAGAACGCCAACCCCTAGAAGTCCGCGTTACCGTTTTAGATATAAACAAACTACGTCTAAAATCAATTACTGGATCTAATGGTACTCCTGCGACCGAATATCTGTTACCCAATAGCGGTATTATCTACGCAACCCGCGATGATGCACTCTTGGATTTAAGCAATAACCTCACCCCAGATAACAACAAAAGTAAGCTCATTAGCCCGACAGACTATAAACTCGACTCAACCCGCCGCCCTAACGGCATCATGGTGATAAATGGTCAGCAGTTAAATAGAGGCACTACAAATAACTATGGAGATGGTGTAGAAAAAGGTCTAATTTTAGCAACTAACGTACCTGCGTATATCAAAGGTGACTTTAACCTTCATGCCAAAAATGGAGATCCAACAAAACCAGTTGAGGAGTTTGTCAATAAACTAGCAATAAATGTTGCAGACTCCGATTATTCTTGGAGCAATTTCTACACACGAGCAAATAGTACCAAAGATGATAAAGGTAGAGATAATGACTTTGCTTGTCGTAAAGGCGATCCGCGACTTTCTGATTGTAAAATTGGAGATACTTGGCGACCTGCGACAGTTTTGGCTGACTCTGTTACTGTCCTTTCCGATAACTTCCGCTTTGGTTTCCGCAACGAAGGTGATTACGACCTTAGAAATAATGAGGGAGATATAAAATCAGTTGATTATAAGCAGAAAGGATTTTTCGATAACAACTATCTTACTAGCAGCTTATGGTATAAAACAACTGGAGTTATCGATCCACGAGATTTTGATGGAGTTAAATCTAATTATCAAGGTAGTTCTTACGTTAATAATTTTGTCACCCCAATTCAGCGACGGGTTAAGTTTGGTGAATATTTAATGGAAGTTTGCCTGAAAGTCCCTGTTTCATCCTGTGGAGCCGATGATTGGAGCCTTGATGGTGAAGGGACACAGAAGGCAACTCCGGATGTCGTAGGAAAAACTTACAACATCAGCACGTACAAAGCAGGCACAACAGTTAAACTTGCTGAAAATACAGATTTACAGAGATATGCTCGTCGAGTCGCTTTTGTTCGCAATAATAGTGGATTTTTGATCTTAGACAGCGAAAAACGGCCAGTTCCACTAGGAATTGATGGTACTACAATCAAAGCCTTTCCTCGAAATCCAGTTACAGATCAAAGTACCTGGACAGTTGGCGTACCTCCTGCGGTAAACGCTGCTTTATGGTTTAGAACAACGACTAATACAGGTTCTTTGCCTGATATTGCTAACTCTAACTATGGATACGAAAAGCATCTGTTTTACACGAACCCACTGACAGGAACCGATAAAAACGAGCAACCATTATTAGTACCCGTTCTACAAATTCATGTTCCATCAAAAGACATGTCTGACCCTGGTAAAGATACGAAATTTTCGGACATAGCTAAAGGTAAAGCCAAGGATATAGATGTTAATTGGTTCCAGAATGCCGTTCCGACCACAACAAACTTAGTTATAGCTGGTGGTGACACACCTAGTCGTCCAAACGAATACAACGGTGGCTTGGAAAACTTCGTTCGTTACTTGGAACGATGGATGAAGGACAAAGATGAAAACAGCCACAACCATAGTCTTAGCGGTTCTTTAATCCAGTATAAACGTAGTCAATACGCAACCGCACCTTGGGACACCCGGCTGAAAACTGATACAAGTATTTTTGGCAGCGACTATAACGGAAATTATCCATCAGACTTAAGCGGAGGTAAGACTTCTTTTTACACACCACCATCACGTCAATGGGGTTTTGATGTTGGTTTGTTATCACAGCTACCTGATTTGTTCGCGCAACGGTTTACCCTACCACCAACATCGAAACCGAATGAGTTCTTCCGAGAAGTCAGTCGTGATGACGAGTGGGTGAAAACCCTACTCTGTGCGAAAATCGCTAGCAACGACAAGCCTGCGCTTCCTAGCGAACGTCCGAAAGATTTCTGCAATGCGAATACTGGTGGTTAAGACTTGTCTCCCAGGTTCAAACCTGGGAATGCAGATTTTTAAACCCAGATTTTTCTCCCACAACGATTTTTGAATTCAACCACTGCATAACTCCTTTTTCTATCCAGTTAGTAAACCTTTTCCAGCTTTTAACTGGTGTTCAAGGCTGTCCTTCTCCGATGTGAAAAGGGACTTAGAAACTTAAATTTTGGGATTTTACTCATGATTAAATTCAATGTCAAACAACTACCAACCCAAAATAGTGAATGTGGTTTTACCATCATTGAATCATTGATGGCAATTATTGTAGTCAGTATTTTGCTAATTGGAATCGCCCCTGTAATTGTACTCTCCACTGCTACCCGAATCCAGGCTAAACGTGTTGAACAAGCCACTCAAGCCGCTAGAACCTATGTGGATGGTTTAAGAGCTGGTAATATCGAACCTCCAACCAATACAGTTGATATTAAGAATGCTAAAAGTCCAACTGAAATTCTTGAGGCGATAACAGCGTTTGAAGTACCTAAAAAGCTTGATGATACAGACTCATTTTGCTTTGATGTAGATGGAGGTGGTTGTAGTACAAATAGCAGTAAAGACTTACGTATTCAAGCATTTCGGATGGTAGGCGATGCGACTAAAGCTTACAGCGTTAGCTTGCGTATTTACAGAGCGGATGGACTCAAAGAAGGTGGAACTTTAAAGAAAAGCACTCCCGATAAAAAAGAAACTCAAAATACTTTTGGGGCTTCAGTTGGAGGAGATGCGCTTACACGTCCTCTATTAGAAATGACTACTCAAATTGGCACTTCAGATACTAGCTTTTCAGATTTTTGTACGCAGTTGAATAATAGTGCTAATCAACAGTCAAATTGTCAATAATAGCTATCATTTAATTATGCTTCATAAATTCTACTTTTCAATGAATAAAAATTTAAAGCATAAAGATTTAAAAAAATCTAATCAAAATGCTGGATTTACACTTATAGAATTGCTTGTAGCAATGATTATTTCCTTTTTGGTCATAACACCTTTGCTAACTTTCATGATTAATATTCTTGACACCGATCGTCGAGAACAAGCTAAATCAAATTCTGAGCAGGAAGTCCAGACAGCGGTTGATTATATCGCTCAAGATTTGCAGCAGGCAATTTATATCTATGACGCAAAGGGTATTAAGGCAATTCGAGAGCGATTAAGATTTGCTGGTGATACAGATAGAGTACCTGTATTAGTATTTTGGAAACGTAAAATTATTGAAGATGCTATCAAAGTTACTAGTACAACTACGAAAAAAACAAATGACGCTTCGAGTTATTCGCTAGTCTCTTATTACCTAATAAAAAATAATAATGTCAATAATGATTCCAAAATTTGGTCAGATCAATTTCGTATAGCTAGATTTGAATTCAACGACGGAATTACCGACCCCGATATTCCAGTGAAAGATGGTAAACCCAATTACAGTATTAAGGATCCTGATAAAGGTTTTATTCGTCCCAATTCAAAAGCACAAGGAACAATTGAAAATAGCATGAATGCATGGGCAGATGAATCAGTCCCAAATTACGATGTAAATAAAAAGGCTGATGTCTTAATTGACTTTGTTGATGCAAGTCAAGATACTACACTAAAACCGATAAAAGAATGTTATTACGAACAAGATAATGAAGAAAAGGATGGCAAAGTTATTGATATCAGAACAGTCCCGGCAAGCACGCAAGCTGATAAAAAGCAAGCATTACGTATACCTGCAATGACAGGGACATATGTAGATAAAAATGCCACAACTTTCAAAGAAGCAGGTAATGGAAGTTTTTATGCTTGCGTCAATATTGATAAAGTCACAGCTACCATATTTATTAGAGGTAATGCTTATGCTCGAATTAATACTGATAGCGACAGTAATAAATATGATGAAAGCAAAAAGTCATTTTTCCCAGTTGCCAAAATTCAAGTGAAAGGTAAAAGTGTTTTCGGAGGAGAGTAACTTAGGGTAATTATGCAAAATTTATTATTTACTAACCGGAATACTCAAGTAAAAAGAGTGAATATCAAAAGTATTTTATTTATAAAGCAATTCTCAAATTTAAAATTGCGTCATTCCCAGTTACAAAGTCAATCAAATTCTGGTTTTACTTTGTTGGAAGTCCTTGTTGTCGTAATTATGGTAGGAATTCTTTCTGCGATCGCAGCACCCAGTTGGCTAGCTTTTACTAACAGACAGCGAGTAAATAAGCTGAATGATGTTGTTTTATCAGCTTTACAAAATGCTCAAAGAGAGGCAAAGAAGACTAAAATTAATCAAAGTATTTGGTTCCGTAAAGATAGCGATCAATTAGAATATGCGATCGCTAACGCAACCGTTACGGCAGCAGCAGACATTGACATTAAAGTGTGGAAATCTCTAGGAGAGGAGATAGGTGTTGATTCTAAGCAGTTTATGCTGCTCACGAATATCACAGCCGAGAATACTGCTAGTAATCCGACTGCATCTGACGAAATTAAAACAGCCAAAAAATATATTACATACGATTACATGGGTACATTGCCTATACCCGCTTCAAATACATCAACCTTTGTAACACCTGCTTCAGGTTCAACAGAAGCACCAGGCTTAAGAATTGTTGTTGCTGTCCCTAACTCTTCTGACCCTACAAAACCAAGTGACACTAGACGATGTGTAGTTATTCAAACTATTTTAGGTGGAATACGAACAGCGAAAGACGATAATTGCAATAAGTAATTTTCATCACATTCTATATTAAAAAAATTCCGTCATAACACTGAGCATAAAATACCTACACAAGATTCAAAATTGAAGTAGGTACTTTTCTGTGCCATTAAAACAATGAATCTTGACTTTACCATCGCTATCCCAACGTATAACGGCGAAAGCCGCTTACCCGAACTACTCGATAGGTTACAAAACCAAATCAACACCAACCACTTTACCTGGGAAATTATCGTTGTCGATAACAACAGTAAAGACAACACAGCAAAAGTTGTACAAAACTTTCAAGCCTCTTGGCAGCACCCCTACCAACTCAAATACTATTTTGAACCCCAACAAGGAGCAGCATATGCCCGCAAGCGTGCTGTCGCTGAAGCAAAAGGTAAATTAATCGGATTCCTTGATGATGATAATTACCCCCAACCTAATTGGGTTGCTCAAGCTTATAACTTTGCTGAAAAATACCCGCAAGCAGGAGCTATTGCCAGCCAAATTCATCCCAATTGGGAAGTAGAACCACCTGCTAATTTCAAACGCATTGCGCCATTTTTAGCCATCACCGAACGCGGCAATTTACCACTCTTATACGAGCCAAGCAAAAAAATGCTACCTCCATCTGCGGGGCTAGTTGTCCGCAAGCAAGCTTGGTTGGAAGGTATGCCAGATAAACCTATTTTGACTGGTCGAGTCAGCGGTAATACCCTAACTGGCGAAGATACAGAAATGCTATCTTACATCCAAAAAGCCGGATGGGAAATTTGGTATAACCCAGAGATGGAAATTCATCATCAAATCCCTAGTTGGCGCGTGCAAAAAGAGTATTTGATTCCTTTTTTTCGCGGCATTGGTTTGAGCCGTTATGTAACTCGAATGGTGAATATCAAGCCTTGGGCTAGACCTGTGGTAAGTTTTGCTTACATTATTAATGATTTACGAAAAATACTTTTGCACTTGATTAAGTATCGCGGGCAAGTTAAGACAGAATTAGTTGCTGCCTGCGAAATGCAGCTATTTATTAGCAGTTTGATTAGTCCTTTTTATCTTTGGAAAAATGGCTATCTTCAAAAGACGCAATAGGTGTTTCGGCAAGTTATAACCTCGATTTTTTGAAGAATATGGAGGTGTTAATTTGGGGTTAGGGCTTATTAATACAGGTCGCATATCGCCTGCTCTAATGCTTCAAACCCCGCTTGTCGGTTGAAGGCAAAAAGGATGAAACCCATTGATATGCAAAAATTTTTCCATTTAACCCAGGACTTACTCAAAGCCCCCCTTTTTAAGGGGGGTAGCTTCCGATCGAATATGTTTGGAATACCTATTTTTTCGTTGACTGTGCGTAAGTCCTATTAGTAAAAGCTTCTTCCCTAGTACTTACGCAGAAGAGATCCCCCAACCCCCTTAAAAAGGGGGCTTTGTAGGCTCCCCCCTTTTTA
>CAXTCQ010000172.1:0-17507 GCA_964242965.1 uncultured Calothrix sp.
CCCCACCTCCCCACTTGCCGATACCCAACTTGCAAAACGTTCGGCAAGGGGAGGAACCAAAACCAGAGGATTGCTGAAACCAGAAAATATATAGATACCTTCGGTATTGGGAATCGCACCGACTAAAGGTAAACTATCCTTACTAAATGCCACCAAACAATGATGCCATTTAGCAGGGACATTTGTTAGCGCTGGTAGGATATGGGAAATGCGCGATCGCAACCACTCCTGACTCTGGTCTTTAGTATCCCCTGCGGAAAATGTACGGCTGATTTGCCCAATTCGTAAACTTCCATCCAAAAACTGAACTACACCAGCATCTAATATTGCAGTTTCAGGTTCGTTACTAGGTTTGCACCACAATTGATCGTTTTCGCTCGATTTCGCTTCGAGTTGGAACCGCTGTAGAATCGCAGGCATTACTAAGGTACTAAGTTTAATATCAACTGGTGGTGTTTCCAGTATTTCCGCATGGGTAAAATATAGCTGAATCGATATTTCCGATTCCTTCAACAACTGCCGACTAATTCCACCCGCACAAACGACGGTTTTCTCGGCATAATATATATCCGTTGTCGTTTTTACCGATATCTGTGAATTTTGATAATTGAATTGTAAAACTCGATCGATTTCGAGTTTACCACCCAAACGCAAAAAGGCTTGGATATAAGCTTGTGTTGTTTTTAGAGGATTAATATGACCGTGTTTTACTGTTAACGCACCCGAAATAGAGTTTTTATTTAATAATGGCTCTAATTCACAAGCTTGTTGCACATCTAATAAAGTTGGCTGCGTCGCAAAGCGAGTATAAAATTTATAAATTGCATCTACATCACTATCAGCATCTATCGTTAGTAATAGATCTAATTCTCTAAACTCAATATTTGCTACCAACTCTTGGGGCAATACATCATAACGTGTCTTTGCTTCATCGCATAACTTACGAGTTAGCGGTGTAGTTGCCGACCAAAAAGCCAAACCACCATAACTGTAACAGGTAGCATTATCCGGAGTTGCATCTTGTTCTAATAGCAGTACCGAAAAGCCTTTTTTAGCCAATTCATACCCCAGTGCAGCACCCGTAAATCCCGCACCAACCACTATCCAATCGTAACTTTCCATAATTAACCGCTTACCAAGTAGGCTCTCAATAAGCATTATCCCGTAGGACAGACAAGATGCCTATCCTACACTTTATTATTTTTATCTATAAAGAATACCTCTTCTACCTCTTCTTTGCGCCTCTGCGCCTCTGCGCGATAATAACCAAAAAAGAATGATAACCGCAAATAAAATCAACGCAATACCTAGCGCAGGTTCGGGAATCGAAACGCTAGCTTGATTTCTTCGCAAAGCCAACAAAGTCACATTAGCTTTACTCTTAAATTGATGTTGCAAAGAACCTCTTACCGATGCCGATGCAATCTCATTAATGCCACCAAAATCCGATTTAAGAAGCTGTTGTTCGACTTTGATATTAGTACTTTGCTGATAATTGATAAAATCCTGCAATCCAAAAGTATTCAAATTGCCATTCAACTTAAAAAATTCTAAAGGATTAGACTTAAGTTTGCCTGTATCAATTGATAAAAAAATATCGTCCAAAGTATTAAGACTATCTGGAGAAATATTCGTAGTATCAAACAATAAGAAATAAATATTACCCCTTGCCCCAGCTTTCTCAATCAGTGGGTTATCAATAGCTGTTTCTAAATTTAACTTTACAGCAAAATTAAAGGAAAATAATTTACCTGCATCAACATCAAAATTACCAACAATTTGTGCTTGAGTTTGCGCTGTTCCCTGATAATCTCTATTATCACCAAAAGCAAGACTAAAAGCCGAAGAAGTAACGAATGGAGGCGAGGTTGTAGAATTATTCGAGGCACTATTTTGACCGTCAAATATACCACCGTTAGCGACACCCGATATATCCGCATTATTTACAAGTTCAATCCGACCAACGCTTTCGCTAAAATTTGTAAATTTAATATCGCTTTCTGAAAAAGCAAGCGTTGCAGCATCAGTTGGTATTGTTAATAAAGAAGTGGCTAGAAATGGCGGAACCATTAGCAACCACTGCCTAGTACGTCGTAGGGATGGTTTCATATTATCATGAGAGATTATGAATGTTTTAGTTAAAATTCGATCCTTTCTAATTCTCTTTAGAAAGAAAGCAATTAAGTCCTCTTTCTTGAAGTTGAGAAATAAGCCCCCCTATTTATCGGGGGGTTGGGGATCTAAATAGGGTTGTAAATGCACGTAAGTAAATAGTGCAACAATTATAACTTCAAGCCACTTTATTCAATTTCGGAAATAATTAATAAGTTGCCTGCAAACGCTGTAAAAGATACTCACCCGCTGAAATTGGTGGATATATCGGCAACTTATCCTTCATACAACTTGGCAAACATGCGACTTCAGTATCGTCATTGGGATGACAGAAAAAAGCAATCGAGTAACGCGACTTGTTTGCAATACCATCAGGAATCGTAACTCGGTGCTTAGTCGAACAAAACACATGATTCGTCCAGCGCTGCATCAAGTCGCCAGTGTTAACTATTACACTATTCTCAATTGCAGGTGCAGCTACCCATTTGCCAGATGTCGATTGTATCTCCAATCCACCGATTTCATCTTGGAAAAGCAGGGTAATACTACCATAGTCAGAGTGTTCTCCGGCACGAACCTGTCCGGATTTGGGTAGAGTTTGTAGGGGTGGATAGTGGAGCGATCGCAAGGTATGATGGTTCTGGTTATGATTTTTAGCAAAGAAATCTGTCGGTAATTCGAGGGCAATAGCAAATACTTCCAACACTCTCAAAGCAACTTCCGTACAAGCATTAAAAAACTCGACAATACAAGCGTCATTTATTAACGATATATCTTGATGAATATTACCAATATTTTTCCGTAACCTCGAAATATTGAAAGCTTCCTTCAAATCGCCCGGATTATTTGGATTAAGTCGTTCGCGCTCAATACCGACATAACCTTGATTGCTAAATTCGTCATTCCAAGCCAATTTTTGTTTAACTTCCAAAGGCAAATCAAAAAAATCTTTACTACGATTAAATACCTGCTCAATTAAATCGTGACTCATCCCAAAATTTTGCAAATACATAAATCCGACTTCCGAGCAAGCCTGATAAATTTCTTTAACAATCTTTTGCCGTACCAAAATATGGCTACTTTTGAAATCGGAAAAATCAATAACGGGAATCTGAGATAAATGATTGAGTACCATGCCTGTATTTATTTGTATAAAATAATTTGCAAAGCAACTTGGTTTAGGGCGATTGCCAGCAAGTGAGGTAGTGAAGGCAATATATGCAATGAAGTTATCACCTAAAAATTAAATTTACGTAAAAATAATTAAACTTATCAAATGTAGAGTTCTTATTGTTACATATTGTTAAAGTAGGTTATTTAAAATAACAGTGTATAAGTATAATACTTAGTAAGCGAAAAAATTATTATTTTGCACTACCCGGCATTTAAAGACTGGTTTATGCTTCCAGACCTGATAACTTTTGGGACTGGTTAAAACGGATGTTATGGGTGTTTTTGTATATCAGTAACGTGCATGATTCCAAGCAAATATTTTGTCAGGAATTACCCCTTCACACTTCGCTCAAAGAGAAGTTGAAGGAATATAAACGCTTAGAATACTTGGTTTTTGATTAAAGAATACGTAAGTGCTATTTTCCAATAGTATATTTTTGTACCGGAATTATCGTTTTCCACTAAAGTGTGAATTTTATAGGGAGGAAATTTTATGCGATCGCCAACTCCAAAACAACGACGACAAGAGTTAATAGATACGTATGTTTTATCGCGCCGTACCATGATGGCACTAATGGCTTTCGCTTGTACTCCCGGTTTGGAAACTTTACTATTTGGTGAAAGTAAACCTCCACAACCTAAGCCACCAGCTAATCCCAGCATCCCAAGCTTACCTCAAAAAGAGACAAGAGCAACTCAACTTGAACGCCTTCTTCAGTTGGGAAAAACTCGCGAAGAATATCAGTTAGGGTTGCGGCTACCGAATTCTGCTCGCGTGAAGACTTTACCTGCTCAAGAAGCATTTTCTGAAGGATATAATAAAAATCGAGCCATCTTATCAGAAAAAGTAGCAGCTAATCAACAAGCATTTCTTGCCAGCCCAAAACCTTTTCAAAGCTTCGATGACTACGCTGCGCTGTTTCCCGTTTTGCCATTACCCGACATTGCTAAGACCTTCCGCGACGACGATGTATTTGCGCGACAGAGGCTTTCTGGCTGCAATCCGATGGAACTGAAGAATGTTTTAGCACTTGATTACAATCTTCGCTACAAATTCGGGATAACGGATGAGATTTTTCAAGCCGTGCTGAGTGCGACAAGGCACAGGAAGCGCATTAATAAGACTCTCGACAGCGCTATTCGAGAAGGTGGTTTATTTGTCACCGACTATGCTGTACTTGATAGCGTTAAACCGAAGGAACAGCAATTTCTTAGCGCCCCCATTGCACTTTATTATGCCGAAAGGATTCGCGGCGATTTTCAGTTAATCCCCATTGCTATCCAGTTAGGACAGGTGCCGGGAGAAAGTTTACTTTGCACGCCTTTAGATGGGGTAGATTGGACTTTAGCCAAATTAATTACCCAGATGGCTGATTTCTATGTCAATCAGCTGTATCGTCACTTGGGACAGACTCATCTAGTAATGGAACCAATCGCCTTAGCAACAGTACGCGAACTAGCTGCTCGCCATCCCGTAAACGTACTCTTAAAGCCTCATTTTGAGTTCACAATGGCAATTAACAGCCTTGGCGATCAGGTGCTAATTAATCCGGGGGGATTCGTGGATATTATCTTTCCGGGTACTTTAGAAAGCTCACTAAAGCTTACCGACACGGCTATATCTGACTTTTTCAACAACTTTAGCAACTTTGCGCTCCCAACTAATTTACGTCAGCGTGGTGTTGATAATTCTTATAACTTGCAAGATTTTCCCTATCGAGACGACGGGTTGCTCGTCTGGAATACTTTAGAAGAATATGTGAGTAGCTATATCGGAATTTACTACAAATCCAACCGAGATATCCGCGAGGATTTCGAGCTACAAAATTGGTTCCAAGCTTTACGCAAACCCGTTAGCGAAGGTGGTTTTGGTATAGTTTCATTACCCACAAGCCTGACAAACCGCGACCAATTGATCGACATTTTGACAATAATTATTTTCACTGCTGGTCCCCAACACTCAGCCATTGCTTGGATTCAATATCAATACATGGCTTTTATTCCGAATATGCCCGGAGCTATTTATCAGCCGATTCCCACAATCAAAGGGAAATTCGCAGACGAAAACAGCCTTACTAGTTTCCTACCTGGAGTAAGACCAAGCCTTAGCCAAATACAGCTTATATCGTCAATCGGTACTAAGCGCGACCCAAAAGCATTTACAGATTTCGGTCCGAACAGTTTTCAAGACCCGCGAGCTATTAGGGTTCTTACAGATTTGCAGAATCGTTTAGAATCATTAGAAAAACAGATTGAAATATCAAATAAACGTCGCAAAGAATGCTACCCTGGGTTTCTTCCCTCTCGGATGTCTAATAGTGTAAGTGGATAAGTGTGGTCTTTAAACCAAGAATAACCGGGGAATTACGCCAGACAGTTAAACAAAATAGGACTTACGCACAGTCCACGAGAAAGTAGGTATTCCAAACATATTAGATAGAACCAACCCCCCCATAAGTTGGCGGGCTTTGCGTAAGTTATAAAAATAAGCAATCAAAATCTTTTCCTAGCTGTTTTCCGATGTCTTTCTGCTATTTTTGAACAGCAGAAGCAATTATTGAGTATCATATGCTGAAAATAATTTTAGTAGATGTACAGTATCAAAATGATGTTCGTGAATTATTTTACGAAAATTTTAGTGCCACTCACTCAAGAATTGTAAATGAATTAAATATCGATTTTAATATTGATAATTTTTTAGAGCAGGAAATGGCAAAGCTCAAACAATTTGCACTACCTAACGGACGTTTAATTTTAGCAGAATTCGACCGAGAAAAAGTAGGATGTGCAGCACTACGAAAAATTGGCGAAAATGTAGCCGAAGTAAAAAGAATGTACGTCAAACCAGAGTACCGCCGCAAAGGCATCGGACGTGCTTTACTGCAAACAATAATTAATGAAGCAGAAAAAATCGGCTATTCAATAATACAATTAGATACTCCCCACTTTGCCACAGCAGCACAAACCCTATATCATACATTTGGTTTCCAGCAAACATCACCATATCCCGAAAGCGACATCCCCGAACATTTGCATCCCCAATGGATATTCATGGAATTAGTATTAGCAAGTTTACCAACATCCCCCTAAACCCGCCCCACCAACACAGAAAAAATCAATGAACCGACAAAACCGTAAGGGCGGGTTCACAGACATTCCTATTATTCACGAAAAATCCCCATCAACCCGCCCCAACAACACGCGAAAAACAGAAACACCCCCCAAACCCAAACCCAAACAATTAAGCGCTAGTACGGAACAACATCACATCACCCTCCTTAACAATATATTCCTTCCCCTCACTGCGAACCAAACCCTTTTCCTTAGCACCACCCATCGAACCAGTAGCCACCAAATCCTCATAAGCGACAGTTTCAGCACGAATAAAACACCGCTCAAAATCCGAGTGAATTACACCAGCAGCTTGAGGTGCCGACATCCCCGCTTTAATAGTCCAAGCACGAGTTTCCTTCTCTCCGGTAGTAAAATAAGTCCGCAAACCCAAAAGCGCATAAGTAGCACGAATCAACGACTTCAAGCCACCTTCTTCGACACCCAAAGATGCCAAAAAATCGGCACGTTCTTCCTGCGGTAACTCTACCAATTCCGATTCAACCTGTGCAGAAACAACAACAACTTGTGCTTTTTCTCTTCCAGCAATTGCTCGTACCTTCTCCACATATTCATTCCCCGTTGCTAAGTCATCTTCCGACACATTCGCAGCGAAAATAATCGGTTTTGCAGTCAGCAATCCCAAAAACTTAATAGATTCTTTCTCTTCATCATTCAAATCAACTTGACGAACAGATTTACCTTCATTTAATTGAGCTGCAACTTTTTCTAAAATCACTAATTCGGCTTGCGCTTCTTTACTCGAACGCGCTTGTTTTCGAGTCCTGTCTAAACGCTTATCAACTTGTGCCAAATCAGCCAAAGCCAGTTCCAAATTAATTATTTCAATATCCCTTACCGGGTCAACCGAACCAGAAACGTGAATAATATCATCATTATCGAAGCAGCGCACCATATGCACAATTGCATCGACTTCACGGATATTGGATAAAAATGCATTACCCATTCCCTCACCCTTACTCGCACCCTCTATCAAACCAGCAATATCGACAAACTCAACCTGTGCGGGGACAATTTGTCTCGCTGTCGAAATCTTTGCCAGAACGTTTAAGCGTTCGTCAGGAACCGATACAATGCCGATATTCGGGTCTTTAGTACAAAATGGGAAATTAGCAGCTTCAGCCTTAGCATTTTCAACCAAAGCGTTGAATAAAGTTGATTTTCCGACATTTGGGAGTCCAACAATTCCAGCTCTTAACATGACAGCAAACTAGTATCTTACCTTTGCAAGGATATCAAAAGCAACGTACTGTTGTGCGTTATCATCGAAGATGATTGCCAAGGGCATCGCGTGGGAAGATATAGTATGTAGTTCTATGCAAAAAAAACCTGGCAACACAGGTAAGTCGGTCGGTACAAATAAAACGTGCGTTGTGAGGGTCGTCCTTTGTCATTGGTAAAGGTTTTAGCTATGTTTACGAGTCATAACACCGATATATTTATTTTCGCCTACCTACTTAGTTGGTAAAAGTATGATAGAAATAGTATTTTTAGTTGAAGATGACCCAGAAGGTGGTTATACTGCGAAAGCTTTGGGTGAGTCGATTTTTACTCAAGCTGATGATATTACGACTTTACGGGATATGGTTCGTGATGCTGTTCGATGTCATTTTTTAGACGAGCAAAATCGTCCAAAAATCATCCGTTTGCACATCGTCAGAGATGAGGTAATTGCATCGTGAAGCTTCCACGAGACTTGACTGGCAGGCAATTAGTAAAAGCGTTGTCAACTTTGGGATATGTGGTAACTCATCAAACAGGTAGTTACATTCGCTTAACTACTCAAAATAATGGTGAGCATCATATTACAATTCCAGAACATGACCCTCTCAAAGTTGGTACGCTTAACGCTATTCTGAGAGATGTCGCAAGTCATGCTGGTTCAAGTCGTGAAGAATTACTAGAAATGCTGTTTGGATAAATACGCTCATGAAAAATTTTTATCTACACTTTATAGATAAACAAGCACCTTCAAATTTAAAAGCTTAAAATCACGATATAAAGCATGATGCGGGTGCAAAATATAATTAACCACTCAAGCTGGCTAAACCCTAATGATACCAGCCGATAACACCCACCTTCCCGTCTGCCAAACTGAAGCAACCCCCGAATGGCTTGCTGATGAGTCGATTCGCTATGTTGTCCTTTGCATTAACGACTGCGAAAATGCTCAAATGCTGGCTGACTTGCGGCACATTTTTCCAAGAGTTGTGCTAACCGAAGCATCTCGGTATGTGAAAGGACAACAGCGACAAAATTTACTGCGGTGGCTTGATGAACTGAATGGAACCGGAGATAGCGCTGTTAGCGCATAAGTAGGTACGCAAAATTATTTATGCACTTTCACCATTATTGGCAACTACAACAGTGAAACCAGCTTGTTGTAGCATGAATAATAAAGCTGTAGCATTTGTCGGACTATCATCAACTATTAAAATACGCTTTTCTTGTAATTCAATCATAAGGATAATGAATCGAGAGTAGAATAAAAAATTGTGTTTATAGACTTAGTTCCTACTCCGATTTACAATACAAGTCTGTTTTTAAGTCTAATAAATTTAGCTTTATAGGAATTTCTGCAATAAATTCTGTTCCTTGATTTAACTCGGAATTACAATACAATTTGCCTCCATGCTGTTCAATAATTTGATAGCTAATCGAAAGCCCTAATCCGATACCTTTGCCGACGGGTTTAGTTGTAAAGAATGGGTCAAACAGTTTAGTTTGAATATTTTTATGAATTCCTTTCCCATTATCTTTAATAGATATTTTTACGCAATTTTCATTTACAACTTTAGTATGAATCTCAATCATATTTTTATTACTAGTACCGTTGTTTCTGAATGATTGAAGTTCATCAACTGCATTAACTAGTAAATTCATAAAAACTTGATTGAGCAGACTAGCAAAACACTCAACTAAAGGAAGCTCGTCATAGTTTTTAATTATTTCTATTTTATTCTCGTTTGTTAGTTGCAGCCGATGTTGCATGAGTAACAATGTACTTTCTAAACCTTCGTGAATATCTACTTCTTTTACTTCAGATTGGTCAAAGCGTGAGAAAGTCCGTAAAGATGTAACGATTTTGCTGATGCGTTCAGCCCCAGCTTTGAGCGATTCGCAGAGTTTTGGCAAATCTTGAGCAACAAAATCTATATCTGTTTCTTCGATTTTATGCTTTAATTCTTCTGTTATATGAGGGCAGTACTCTTGATAGCTAGCTAACAACTTTAAAATCGTTTGAGTATGGTTATCAACATGAGTGATATTTCCATAAATAAAATTAATTGGATTATTAATTTCGTGAGCAATTCCTGCTACAAGCTGCCCTAATCCAGACATTTTCTCACTTTGGATAAGTTGTGTTTGAGCCTGTTTTAAATGTTTGGTACGTTCTTGCACTTGCTGCTCGAGATTAGTATTAAGTGCATGTATCTGCTGATAAAGACGATATTGTTTAATAGCTGTTGCACAACGTTCACCCAATGCTTGGGCACATTTCATCTCCGCTTCAGTCCAAACTTGTGCTTGATTGCTTTTTATTTGTCTCCACACTTCAAATGACTGCCGAGGCATTAATTGTCTGGTATCCGGATTGTGGTATCCTGCCCAGAGAATATCGGTGTTAACTTCATTGCGAAAAATAGTCAAGCAACCTACAACTTCAACACCATAACGTAGGGGAACAATTAAGATACTACGAATTTGAGTAGATTGGAAAACTGGGGCTAAAGTGCGAAAAAGTGGTTCTCGATATAAATCATTAATTGCCCATAAACTGCTGTTTATTACTTGTTCATTTTTCTGTTCGCTCAAGTCGTAAATGCTCCGCATCCACTCAACTGACCAAGGTTTATATCCAGTTTGGTCAATAGATGCTTGAACTACAGAGTATAAATATTTTTGCCAAATTCGGTTTTCTTCAATGATTCGACCCTGTTCTTTATCTAATAACTCCGGTTGAGTTCCACAGGTATAAAATTCTCCGGGTTGGTTGCCATCTGCTAATAAATAAACTCTACCTCCAGAACCATCAAAAGTTGCTACTACCTCTTCGAGGGCTGATTGTAAATTAATTGTAGGAGTGGTGTAAAGTAAGCTTGTAATATGGTTAATAGTAGCTTCCTGGCGTACCTGTTCGCGGACTTGGTTGAGTAAAATTGAATGGGTAATTGCGACAGAAACTTGGTCTACCACAGCTTGAATAAACTGTAGTTGTTCTTCCAATACTTTATACGGTTCGGAATTATGCGATACCAGTAGTCCCCATAGTGTAGCTTTTTGGGATAGTGAAGGTAGTTGATATTTGCCAATTTGCTGACCTTCTAAAACAATCGGTACTACTACTGATGATTTCACTCCCATTGCTGTCAAATATTCAACATGACAGGGGTCAACTGGACGATAGCGAATATCTTGGTCTTCATTCAATTCTCCAGTTTCTAGATTGAGAGGACTAATACCAATTTCATGCGTTGTTAAATCTACAACACTTCGCTGTCTTGCCCTCACAAACAATTCCCGCGCATATAGCGGAATATCATCAGCAGGAAAATGCAAACCCATCAGTGAAGGTAAGCAATTTTCAGCTAAAGATTCGGCAATGACAACACCGCTACCATCACTATTAAATTGATAAACTTTAATACGCTCAGTACCTAAGTATGTACGGACTTCTGCAACCATCGCATTTAAAATTTCTTTCAATTCCAATGATTGACGGATGCGATTAGCGATACGATGTAAAAGAATTTCTTGTTTTAAAGTGTTTTGTTTATCAATTGATTTCATTAATTTAGCTCCCCTGACCAAATTATTTATAGTTAATTTCTCAAGTTAAACTGAAGTCAATAGTAAATCGGAATTTTTTTGCATTCCGATTGCAAATACTCTCAACTATTTCTAATATTGAGCAACTATGTACTTAATACTTGCGATTAAATGACAGAATATTTAGTCAGTAAATCGTTGCCGCGAACGTGCCTTGTCAGCGATTGCGCGATGCCGATATTGCTACTTCCAAAAACACATATTTTCTAGAAGTTTTATCGCTATCGGTGAAGGATTAGCACGTCCATTTTCCCAGCGATTAACAGTGGGAAAAGTGACACAATCATGCTATTGCAAATTGTTCTTTAGTTAGAGCAGTTTGCAACCGTAGTTCGCGGATTAGATGACCGACTTCTGACTGTTTAATAGCGCTTTTGTCTTTAAGCATTCATCTAGATTCCAACCCACTGCTATTGTGAGTGGCGTATCAAGATACATACTAGCCAAATAAAGTACTACTGACTTCAGGGTAATTACAGAATATTTTTAGATTTATCGCTCGAATTTGATGAAAATCGCAAATTTTTAGAGCGATCGCGCGCTTCGTCGATCTAAACATTGGCGAGTAAAAATTCCGCCACATTAATTTTGGGGGATGTAGAGACGCGTTCACGAAGTGTGCCCGAAGGGTTTAATTTCGCGTCTCTCTAAGGTTTTCAACACCTAACCAACCCATCAGAATTAATGACACAGACCACGCTTTGGTCTGCCACATTAATTTTGAGGGCTAAGAAAATGAACCACATAGACGCGAAGCGGCTTGCCGCAGGCTAGAACACAAAGGACGCAAAGAAAGAAAGAAAAAGAAAGAAATTCCAAGTTCGTTCACCCCTCATATTTAATGTGGTGGAACACTAGTTCATATCATTCCCAAGTCGAAACCAGACGAAACACGTCGGGAATTTCACCCTGCGAAACGGGAAACTCTAAAATTGTATCTCGATGTCCCAAATAACCCGACTCGGTAAACGACATCAACATCCGCGACAGCGCAAACCACACCTCAGACTCATACTCCCAATCACCATAGCGCGAAGCTTTACCAGCAATCGATTTTAGTGCCCAAAAATAACTATTTCGCACCACCGAACCACCTTTTTTATATGCTGGTAAATCTTCATGGTGTAAAAATAGTACTTCGTCTTCGATTTTGGCACGCATAAAGTAGGGACCCTTCTTAGATTAGCCTGTCTGCGCGATCGCAGGAATTTGTTGCTGTACTATCTTAATTAAATTTAAGGTCTTTTGATAGGCAATTTGCTGTCCTTGTTGCCCAAAGTATGTAGCTGCTATTTGTAAGTCTGATATCGCAGCTTGTTCGTAACCGAGATTGTGATAAGCTATACCTCGGTTGATGTAAGCTTGGGCGTTGCTGGGGTTAAGATCGACGGTAGTGCTAAAGTCTCTGACTGCACCAACATTATCGCCGTTTTTGCCACAGGTACAACCCCGGTTGAAATAAGCGCGGTAGTCTTGGGGGTTGAGACGAATTGCAAAGTTAAAGTTGCGCGTTGCCGCAATAAAATCAGTTAAATGAAACCGTGCTAAACCTAAGTCGTTGTAAATATCTGCTAGCAAGTTACTTTCTGTTTGCGGTATTAAGGATAAGGCACGATGATAATCTAAAATCGCATTCTCATAATCACCTAATGCCGCAGTCGCTACACCTCGGTTATAGTAAGCACGAAAATCATCGGGTTTATTCGTAATAACTTCATTATTGTCATTAATTGCTGCCGGATAATCGCCCTCACGGTAATATGCTGTACCCCGGTTAATATACGCTTCGATGTTGCGGGGTGCTAATTTTATAGCTTGATTGCAATCAGCGATCGCATTCTGATAATCTTGTAGCTGGAGATACGCAAGACAGCGATTGCTGTAGGCCGCTGCAAAATCTTTCTTCAACTCGATTGCTTGGGTAAATCGTGCGATCGCTTCTGAATAATTGCCAATTTGTAACTGTTGTACGCCTAATTGCCAAAAATCGACAATACTCTGAGTTTCAAGTACATCAGCTTTGGCTTCAAATCCCAACAAATAAAAAATTAACGTCAGAATTAATAATGTCCGAAAAAGTCCATTCAAGCAATTCATTACAAACCTCTCGAATTGCTGACACCGATTTAATTAAATAGTCAAAAAAGTTAGTAGAGCAGGTAATTAGCTGCTCTACCTAATTTTTTAAGATTCAAGACTATTTAATTTGAGATATAAATAACATTCAGATAATCCCAAATCAATAATCCAAAATCTCATTTATAGATCGGTTCTACTTCCAATCTTTGTCAGCTTGCTCCAACACATAAGCAGCTACATCTTCGATTTGTCCCGGTTTTAAACGACCACCAAAAGCAGGCATAGCGTTTTTACCTTTTGTCACCTGAGTGATGATTGCCTCTGCTGAGTTCATACCGTACTTTTCCAAAGCATCCTTTTTCAAAGTTTTGTTCGCTTGCACCAAATTTTTTCCACCTGCGTGGCACGAAGCACAATTGGTGCTAAAGACTTTTTTTCCACTAGCAGCATCTTGAGCAAATGCAGGACTACCAAAAGCAAAGGTGAAGATTGCTACGCCAAGCAGCAATACCGAAATAATTTTCTTCATTAAGTGTTCCCTCTGTAACAAAAGATAAGTAAGTGCTATATCCATCTTAATATTTTCTGGTTCGTGCGAGCGATAGTCAAACGACAAGCTGTCAAACTTCGCTCTAAAGGTTGATTTTTACAACTTTTCGTTAAGTTTTGTCATTTGCGTAATTATTGCCGATAAAAAGTAAATACTTTTAACAAATAATAAATAAGTGTAAAATTAAACACTTGCCATTGGAGTTGCAGCCAATCGGGTCATGGCATCGCCCGTAACGCGACAAATGCGCCATTCATCCAAAATGTCTGCTCCCATGCGCCGATAAAAGGCTTGGGCTGGCTCATTCCAATCTAAAACGCTCCATTCCAAACGTCCGCAATTGCGCTCGACGGCGATTTGCGCGACTCTAGTTAGTAATGCTTTGCCGATTCCTTGCTGTCGATATTGGGCAAGCACAAAAATATCTTCCAGATAAATGCCTGGTTGAGTTAAAAATGTCGAATAATTGTGAAAAAATAACGCAAATCCCGCAACTTCTCCGTTAAATTCAGCTAATATTACTTCAGCAAATTTCTGCGAACCAAAAAGATGCTCTCTCAAGGCAAGAGCATCTCCAGTAACAGCATCTTCTAGTTTTTCGTATTCTGCTAGTGCTTGAATTAATTCAAAAATGACATCACAATCTTCGGGGTCGGCAGAACGTACAATTATATTGCTATGTACAGTCATTCGTTAATATTCCTTGTTATTATTTATTAAGTTATCAGTTATTGGTTATTAATTCTCAATCAATTATTTCAGATATCAAATAGCTGACATTCAAATTTAAAAATTATCCAAATAATTTATTTTTGAAGTCCCAATGGCAAATAACAAATGATTAATAACTAATAACCAATAACTAACAACAAATAACAAATGACCAAATCATACCAACCAACCTTTCAAGCGTTTAGCAATATGAGGACGGCGAAGTTTTCGCATTGCTTTGCTTTGAATTTGGCGAACGCGCTCGCGGGAAAGGTTGAACATGTTACCAACTTCTTCCAACGTACAAGGTTCGCTAGTCGTTAAGCCGTAACGTAACGAAATTACATCCTTTTCGCGTGGTGTCAGCACATCACCCAATACTTCCCAAATCTCCTGCCGCATCATGCTTTCATTCATTTTTGCTTCTGGAGACTGATTGTCTTCGTCTTCGAGCAGATCCATCAATTCGGTATCTTCTTCTTTACCGACACGATGGTTGAGTGAAAGCGCTTGACGACGCAGTTGTTGAAGTTGACGCAGTTGATTCGGGGGAATTTCAAGGATTTCGGCAAGTTCGACTTCGCTGGGATTGCGTCCGAGTTGTTGTTTGAGTTCGCGTTGCGCTTTTTTGAGCTTGTTGAGCTTTTCAACGATATGAATCGGTAAGCGGATTGTACGAGCATCATTTGCGATCGCACGAGTAATTGCTTGCCGTATCCACCAATAAGCATAAGTCGAAAACTTGTATCCTTTATCGGGATCGAACTTTTCACTAGCCCGATTTAAACCCATTGCCCCTTCTTGAATCAAATCTAGAAAAGGTACACCGCGATTTAGATATCGCTTTGCAATCGACACAACTAAACGCAAATTCGAGCGAATCATTTTGCGTTTAGCGACTCGACCTTGATATAAACGACTTTCTAATTGTCTTTCTGTTATTCCTAAATGCGTAGCAACAGTTTCTTTGCTCGCTTGTTCTAAATTATCTTTTAATGAAGCTTGTAATTCTCGAACTTCTTCTAAAAATCTGACTCGTCGCGCTAATTCGACTTCTTCATCGGGTTTTAGCAACGGGTAGCGTGCCATTTCTTTAAAAAATGCCCCGACTGCATCATCGTGTTCGGTTTTATTGTACCCCGAAGCGCGTGCTGCCCCCATTGCTTCGCCATCGCGTTCGTCATTATCCGAAATATTGTCGGCAATCAATACTTCGTCTACTACTGCTTCTAAGATTTCTATCGACGGTTCCTCGATAATATCTACAGCACTTTCAATAATTTCGATTGTTCCCAATTGAGCAATATTCATAGGTTTATCAAGAAATGTTTGCTTGCTTTGGTACATAATTAGCTTGGTGGCTGCGAAAGCATCGATATAGTTTTTACTAATTCAACACATACGCTTGAGACATAGTAAAAATACCTGCCTCCGCCTGTAATTAACTTACCATTGTTTTTACATTTAGTCTTTTGGTAAAATCCAAAAGCTAATTTATAGATAACGCTAATAGTTCGAGCAACTTGTTTAGCGCTGTTGGGTTATTCCAGATTGCGAATCCTAGACTGGTGCAGACACCATTCTCTTCACAAAATTACTTAATTTAGTTTGTATTACTCTTGTTCATTTTTTCTTAACTTACAAAATCAATCAAACCCTCCGCAAGTAAATTTTTTCAAACTTCAAAATAAATAACCTTTCGCCGACACTCCTCAATGCTTAAAACTTTCTATATTTTTTTGAACTATTTGACTATTTATGCTCTAAAAGTTATGCAATGGTAGACGCATATATTTACAACCTCCTATTGACAACTTGAGCATTAACGATAACTTTTACCCGACTGCATTGAGGTTGCTAATTTAAGTGTGAATTTAAATATCGACAACAAATTATCTGCATAAAAGCTTCTCATATCCTTTAATGCTTGAATATCTATCAATAGGTGGAAAAGATGCTGTACCCTTAAAAGTATTTAAAGTCCAAATTGTACGCAAAGCCGTAAATAGATTAATTGCGGCTTGTCTACATCTATATAGTGATTAAAATTACCCGATTAGAACTGATTTATTGGGTGAATCAAGTGTATAGGAAACTTATCAACTATTATGTCGAATGAAAGTATTGATAACTACAATTTTTCATTAATTTTCGAGCGTAGCTTTCTTTAAGCATGAGAATTTATCGGCGTGCGTCTGCGGGGATTTCAATCTCAATTCTCAGGATGACGTGCTGGAAGAAGCACAGCAAGGCTTGTTGACTAGACTTGGTAGTGATTTGATTAAAATTTATATTTAAACCATAAAGAGCGAATTTATAAGCGTATTCAGAAGTATTTCTTAGTAAAGCCTATACTGTTGACTAGCGTTGCTGTTAAAATCACTGTAGCACTCATATAGCTTGCAATCCGGTTGCGCCAACAAGCCTGGGCTGTGCCGCAAGGTTTTCAGCATTTTTATTAATAATTCAAAAATTATGTATACCAAAGATATTAGTCTACACTCGTTACAGGTCGCGGAATTTAGGGGTACATACCAAAATAGTATAACAACGCGACAATGGGTAGAAGTTTTGGTAGATTGTCCCGGCGCGACAGGATTGTTTACGTATCGAGTGCCAGCCCAGTTAGAAGTGAAATCAGGAGATATTTTAAGCGTCCCTTTTGGTGCCCAAGTTGTGGGAGGAATCGCTATCCGGTTACTTGAACAACCACCTGTAGATATACCTATAGAAAAAATCCGCAATGTTGAAGATGTTGTAACCACTGGCTTTTTCAAAAGCGTGTATTGGGAATTATTGAATAAAGTTGCAGCTTATTATTATACGCCTTTAATTCAGGTGATACGGGTTGCATTACCTCCCGGATTATTAGGAAAGTCACAACGTCGCATCCGTCTAATTAGGGGAGTAGGGAGTGGGG
>CAXTCQ010000173.1:0-17505 GCA_964242965.1 uncultured Calothrix sp.
CCCTTTCTCCCCTACTCCCTACTCCCTACTCCCCTAACTCCTTGTGGTTATCCTGACCCTGTTAGAACCGCAACAAAAAAAACCGCTCCAGCAGTGGAACTTTGAAGATGAATCCCTAATTAGGATTGGTCGATCTGCGGATAATGATATTGCGATCGCTGATGACCTAGTTTCCCGTCATCATCTCGAACTTCGACAAATTGATAATGGTGGTAAAAATTTTACTTGGCAAGCAATTAGTAAAGGTATTAATGGCACTTTTCTGAATGGAGTTTTAATAACTCAAACTCAACTTCCCGATAATTGTCTGTTGCAATTAGCACAGGGAGGACCCTTATTTAAATTTCAAGTTGAGCAGGTAAAACTGCCGATAAATACTGCTAATCAGGTTTCTACCTGCACCCACGAAGGCAACAACCCCAATAATTTATTTTGTATCCATTGCGGTCAACCCATCACCGTGCAAGAGACAATTCGTCAGTATCAGGTACTGCGGACTCTCGGACAAGGAGGTATGGGAACAACATATCTGGCTTGGGATGCAGCTGGTAAAATATCCGGACATCCGCAGCTTTTAGTATTAAAGCAAATGAATGCCGATATGGCGCGAATTGCCAAAGCGCAGGAATTATTTGAACGCGAGGCAAATACGCTCAAGTCGCTTTCCCATCCTGGAATTCCCAAATACTACGATTTTTTTGTCGAGGATGGGAAGAAATATTTAGCAATGGAATTAATTCACGGAGAGGATTTAGAAAAACTTGTTTATTTTAAGGGAGTAACTACTCCAACTCAGGCTATTACTTGGGCAATTCAAACTTGCGATGTCCTCGATTATTTGCACAACCAAAGTCCACCACTAATTCACCGCGATATCAAACCAGCAAATTTGATGGTGCGAAGCGGGAATAATCGCATTGTCGTACTAGATTTTGGCGCGGTCAAAGAAAGTTCGACCGCACCGGGTACTCGTATTGGTGCCGAAGGTTACTGTGCTCCAGAACAAGAACGCGGTCAACCCCTTACACAGTCAGATTTGTACGCAATCGGACCGACGTTAATTTTCTTACTTACAGGTGAAAGCCCATTCAAATACTATCGCCAGCGAGGACGCAGTTTCCGGTTTGAAATTGCAAATATTCCCACAATTACCCCTCAACTGCGCGAAGTCATCGACCGTTTGACCGAACCTTTGCCACGCGATCGCTTTCAAACAGCACGAGAAGTCATTGCAGCGTTGAAGGAATTAGGAGTTGGGAGTTAGGAGTTGGAAGTTGGAAGTGGGGAGTTAGGAGTAGTGCGAGCATCTTGCTCGCTTTATATAATACGCGAGCATTTTGCTCGCACTACCGCTATTTCCCTATTTCCCTATTCCTAACTTCTAAGTGGCTACGCAAAATTATTTATGTCATTGCGAGCGAAATGAAATGTAGCGAAGCAATCGCAGGGCCTTGCGATTGCTTCATTCCGCTTCGCTCCCGCAATGACAAGTGTATATTTAATTTTGCATTAATACTTAACTCCGCGCCTCCTAACTACTCTTCATCCCAAGCTTCAACCGACAGTAAATCGCCAATTGGGTCTTGCATGGTAAATCCGAAATCAAGCAGTTCCTGTTTCCAGTGCTGCCAGTCGTTGCCAAAAAGCAAGGCGATTTTCCAAATGCTATCGCTTGGCTTAATAATATTTCCGTCTACAAGTGATTGCACATTGCGTTGCAATTTCACCATTGGGTGAAGTACTTGTTGAGTCATAGTCTCAATTTTATTTCGATTTGGTCTGTTTAAATTCTTAATCACAACAAATTCCGTTGCTGGTACGATGTTCAAGCTATCTAATTTTCTTTGATTAGGTATTTCGTAGCTATTAACCGCAATACAAGACCCTTTTGGGCTAGTCCAGGTTAGAGGAGCAATCTTGTCTTAATCTCGCTATGCGGAGAAATGCCGTATCAATATCGGGCACTGCCCTTATCAAATGGCTTTTCACTACTCCGGTAATGTTTGCTTTTACCCTGTTATGAGAGCTTGTCTATGCACACTTTCCTACCGCCATATTAACATCAGGCACAGCCCGCATCAAATGACTTATTTTAACTCGGAATGTTTACGTAACGACACAAAGAGCTACCTTACTCGTTGGTGTCATGACTCAAATAACGGTTCCCTACTGCTAGGGGGTCTGATTCAACCTAGCGCGATCGCTCGTATTACTACAATTGATTGGGCTTTCAGGTTATCCCTATACGTAGAGTATTTTTTCTTTGGCAAACTTAGTCTCATCTCTTTAACTATATCACACGTTACTCGATGCGGTTAACATGAAATTTCGGTTTTGTACGGTAATCACCACCAAAGTTGCAAATTGAAGTGCAGATACATCATAAATAAAGTTGGAATCAAAAAAATAATCCTGCGATTTGCAGATATTCCTGAAGAAACGTGCTTTTAAGGGGAAATAGTAAAGGAATAAATGCGTTTGTTCGATTCATAGGGGGTAATGCGCCGACAGTCGGCTGCTTTTAAAGGAGGCTAACCCATTGATATTGGGTTTACTCGCGTTTTGACTTAACTACAAATTTTGGGATTAGTTGGAGTTTTATCGTTTGCAGTTAATTGTTCTTCAGCTTATCGCAAACATCCCCCTGTTGAAACAGTTCGTTGGAATCTTTACAAAAATTTAATTTTTGCGGGGGCTAAAAAAGTAAGCAAAATAGGGATTAGTTGTCTTTTAGAGGACTTGGGCTATTAGATAGAGATTTATAATTAGGACTTACGTAAAGCCCCCCTTTGTAAGGGCAGGGCTGTTTCATTGTTTATAGAAAAATCTCGGAGTTTATTTTTTCGTTTGAATTTAGGTCGTAGGGGCGGGGTCACCCCGCCCCTACAATACCGCGTGCTAAACTGATTTTCTCCGAAAAATGAAACAGCCGTGGCTTTGTAAACAAGGCTGTTTCATTGTTTATAGAAAAATCTCGAAGTTTTATTTTTTCGTTTGAATTTAGGTTAGTCGTAGGGGCGGGGTGACCCCGCCCCTACAATACCGTGTGCTAAACTGATTTTCTCCGAAAAATGAAACAGCCGTGGCTTTGTAAGGGTGTTGGTTCCGATCTAATATGTTTGGAATACCTATTCTCTCGTTGACTGGGCGTAAGTCCGAATAATCTCTGTCGGGTTAATGGGATAACTAATACCAAATCCGGTTGATTGCACATGGTATTTGTAGGGGCACAGCAGTGCTGTGCCCCTACCGTTTGTGTGTTCATTTAACCGGATTCGATATAACATCTTGCACCAATTAGATTGTACGGTAAAAAAATAACTAAGTGTTTATAGATTTATCGACTGCTCCTTCGCCCGCCAGGGACTGTAAGTCCCTGTCTAATAGCGAAAGTCCTCTGAAAGAGGACTAGTGGAGTATCATTTTTTGTGTAAAATTAATGTTATTAAAACATTTTAATAAGGATTTATACGTACATGTGCAAGATATGCGATCGCTAATATCTTGCATCTTTTCAGCTACAAGTTGTTAATATTAATGACTACAAGATGAAGCGCTGACACAAAAATGCTCAAATCTCCAAAGCACCTAACAGTAAAATCCGCACAAGCGATCGCTTTTTATTTTGGTGTAGCTCTCGACTAAAAAAATTCCCCGCTAAAGTAGTAAAATTTGTCATATTATCAGTAGTACCATCGAACTGCGATCGCTCGTATGAAGGGTGCTAAGTGCAAAGCACGCGCAAAGAGCGTTCGCACCCGAAGCGCTCCTCCAACCGTAGGTTTATCGCTTTGTAAGTTTCGCCTTGTCTATAAAGTATTTTGCCTTGTTTCGATAATTTTTCTAGTAAGTAGATTTAAGTGTAGGTTGGGTGGAGCGACAGCGTAACCCAACATTAACCCTTGAATTGTCGGGTTAAGCGATCGCTTTTAGCGGGTGCAGTCGCGCATATCGCGCTCCTCAAACCGTAGGTTTACGCTTGACTTTCAAGATAGTCGCTATCCCGACTGTAAGCTAGAATCATGAGGGTAGTTGTAGTTAAAAGCCGATGATTATCAATGTTGATATACCGTTTGGAGGTGTGCGTTTATTTAGAGGCAGGTGTCTACAGCAGCATCGGTGAGTATTTTCTTGATTTGGTGCAGCAAGACCAAAAACGTAAGGCACAGCAAAGTTGGAAGCACTTTTGCTCGAAGGTATTAATTCTGACTCTCAGGATGTGTCACCAGAATATTGGCTTTCTTTGCGTTCTACCGTTTTAGGTGAGGGCAGTCAGGGGACACCCAGCGACGCATGAACTATCGGTTAATTGTTAAAAACCGGGCAACACAAGATTTGCGATGCCCTTGGCAACCACTTTGTGGTATCGCAGGCAAATTAAATATTGGTCAATAGTAATGCGGATGTAGCGGTTAAATTCTTAAACGCTGCGGAAGTAATGTTTGCTTAGTTGGCAAAGACCCCCGGTATAGGAAAGGTAACGCAGTTGGTGGTATCGAGATTGGGGGAAATTTGGCAATGGCGAATCAAAAATTTTAAGGACTATCTAATTTTCTATCGTATTCAAGATGCTACCGTTGAGAATATAAGGGTATTTCATGGGGCAAGAGATTTAGCAGATGTACTTAGCGAATTAGACGAAGAGCTTTAACCCAAAAGCCTTACCTTGCGGGTGCTTCACATCATCGCTTTCGCACTCGGAACAAGTATCGCTGCACGACAATTAATAAGTAAAATTTATCGTTTATCTTCATTTTATACACAGTAGCTATATAACGGTAGTACTGTTAGTTACAGCTTGTTTGGTGGGTATCCTCAGTTTGTGAGTTTCCGATAAAGCGAATATTACACCAAGCAGAAAATAAATGAGTAGTTCGGAAAAAGAATATATTGAGACTCGTTCCAAAAAAAGAAAGCGGTTGCAAAATATTGTGACAGTGGTATCCATCGTATCTTTCTTTGGTTCGACAGGGTTTGCAGTAGTTGGGGGATTACAACAAGCTAATCAAACCTCGAATCAACCTACTGCATCTGTGGAATCTGTTTTGCAGCAACAAGCACGTGGTTTTGAGCTAGTTTTGCAACGCGAACCAGAAAATCGGGTTGCGTTGGAAGGGTTAGCGAACGTGCGACTTGAGATGAAAGATGCTTTGGGTGCGATCGCGCTTGTTGAGAAATTGGTGAAGCTACATCCTCAAGACCTAGAGTACAAAGCGCAGTTAGAGCAATTGAAGAAGCAAAGCAAGCGCTAAAAGTAAACAAATAAATATTAGGAGTATCACCGTGAATAATATGATTAATAATTCTGAGCTTAATAACCTAATTCCCCCTGAAATAAAAAACGATGAATTTTATATAGCTATTCAAAGACTTGCTAGCCAAGAAGACATTAAAACTATTTTAGAAATTGGCTCATCTTCAGGTGCAGGTAGCACTGAAGCATTTGTGAAAGGGATACGAAATAATCCGTCGCAGCCAACATTATTCTGTATGGAAGTTTCAAAAGCTCGATTTTCAGAGTTAAAAAAGACATACGAAAAGGAAGATTTCGTTAAGTGCTATAACATTTCGTCTGTTTCTTTGAAATATTTCCCTAGCGAGCAAGAAATAATTAGCTTTTATAACAGTACACCTACCAATCTAAATTTTTACCCACTTGAGCAAGTTCTAGGCTGGTTGCAGCAAGATTTAGAGTATGTTAGAAGTTCTGGAGTAAATATTAATGGTATTCAAAACATTAAACAAGAAAATAATATTGATTTTTTTGATTTAGTCTTAATCGATGGTTCGGAATTTACAGGTAATTCAGAACTGGAAGAAGTCTATGGAGCAAAATATATTTTACTTGATGATATCAATGCATTTAAAAACTATAATAATCATCATAAATTGTTAAAGGATGAAAATTATATATTAATTGCTGAGAATCACTCATTACGTAATGGTTATTCTATATTTAAAAAAGTTAACAACATTGAACAATACTACTTCTCAACAGAAAAATCAGAGCAATTATTAGTTAGCAAGTTAGTAAAACCAGGAATGCTTGTTTTTGATGTAGGGGCAAATACAGGTGATTATTCTATTCTCCTTAGTAAACTAGTTGATACTTCAGGTAAAGTATATACATTTGAAGCTGCATCAAACACTTTTAGTAAGCTAGAAGAACGACTGAATCAGGCAGAATGTACTAATACTTATGCATTTAACAATGCTGTTTACTCGGAAGATACGCAAATTGAATTTAATGAATTTCCCGAAGACTTTTCTGTTTGGAATAGTATTGGCAAACCGCAAATGCTTAATCCAAATGGTTCAGGGGAATATGTTCCCATAGTTAACACAGAAATAGTCCAAGCAATTTCTCTAGATTCTTTCTGTAAAGATAAAAATATTCAAAGTATAGATTATCTCAAAATTGATGTAGAAGGTGCAGAGAGTGATGTATTAGAAGGAGCTAGGCTACTACTTCAACAACAAGCAATTAAGTTTATACAGTTTGAGATATCGCAGAAAATGTTAGAGGGTTTGAATCGAGATGCTAAATCAACCTTCAATATTTTAATTGCACATGGATATGAATGCCATAAAATAACTGGAACCGGAGAGATTGGTGAAACCGTAAGTGATTCAAATGCATTTTACGAAAACTATATTGCTTTTCCAGCCTTACCCATACACTTTTTTACTATAGTCCTAAATGGACAGCCATTTATTAACTATCACATTGATATACTCAAACAACTACCATTTAAATGGCATTGGCATATAGTCGAAGGTGTTGCAGATTTAAAGCATGATACAGCATGGAGCGTTCAATTAGGTGGAAGTATTAGTGATGAATTTCACCGTAATGGACGTAGCAAAGATGGTACAACCGAATATTTAGACCAGCTAGCAGAAGAGTATCCTGAAAATATAACGATTTACCGTCAACCCGAAGGTGTTTTCTGGGATGGCAAACGCGATATGGTAAATGCACCACTTGCAAATATTCATGAGGAATGTTTGCTATGGCAAATCGATGTTGATGAACTTTGGACTGTTGAACAAATCTGTACAACACAACAGATGTTCCTCAACAACCCTGGTAAAACAGCTGCTTTCTATTGGTGCTGCTACTTTGTAGGAGAAAAATTAGTAGTTAGTACTCGTAATTGCTACACTCAAAATCCTCAACTAGAGTGGTTGCGAACTTGGAAATTTAAACCGGGGGCATTTTGGGCAGCACATGAACCACCGATACTAGTTGAATCATTGCCAGATGGTCAATTAAAAAATGTAGCAGCAGAAAATCCTTTTGTGCATGATGAAACTGAAAAGCTTGGCTTAGTTTTTCAACATTACGCTTATGTAACTAAAGAACAATTACAGTTTAAAGAGCAATATTATGGTTACAAGAATGCTGTCGCAGAATGGCTTAGATTACAGCAACAAGCTCAATTTCCAGTAATATTACGCGAATATTTTTCTTGGGTAGTGGATGAAACCCAGGTAGATAGTGTGGATAAATTTGGTATAGTACCAATTGCACAACGAGAAACAATTAGTCGTAATTGGCGATTTTTACAGGTAGAAGAAATTCAACAGCGAACAGTAATAGTTAAAAAACCTGTACCAATTATTACTGTCGATGGAGTATTTTTCCAACTCTATCAAACTGGGATTGCTCGTGTTTGGACATCTTTATTAGAGGAATGGGTAAGTAGCGGTTTTGCAAAACATATTGTTGTATTAGACCGTGTGGGAACCGCACCAAAGATTCCAGGCATTAAGTATCGAACAGTTGCGTATTACGACTATGATAATGCTGATGCTGATAGGGAAATGTTGCAGCAGGTGTGTGATGAAGAAGGAGCAGATGTATTTATCTCTAGCTATTACACAACACCTTTGATAACACCTTCAGTATTTATGGCACATGATATGATTCCTGAACTGTTTAGATGGGATTTAAGAAACCCCATGTGGAGAGAAAAGCATTATGGAATTAAACATGCTACTGCATATATTACTGTCTCTGAAAATACAGCAAAGGATTTATTAAAGGTATTTCCAGATATTTCTCAAGGGTCTGTAACTGTCGCTCACTGTGGCGTTCAAAAGGTATTTTCACCTCGAAGCTTTCAAGAAATTAATATTTTTAGGGTTAAGTATGGAATCGTAAAACCCTACTTCTTGATAGTTGGTGCTGGAGGTGGTTACAAAAATAGTATTTTGTTTTTCAAGGCTTTTTCTAAACTTGCTAGCAGCAATGGTTTTGATATTATCTGCACGGGAAGTGGAGGTTTATTAGCACCAGAGCTAAGAGCATATACTTCTGGTAGTGTCGTGCATATGTTGCAGTTAAGCGATGAGGAATTAGCAATAGCTTATTCTGGTGCAATGGCACTTGTTTATCCTTCAAAATATGAAGGTTTCGGTTTACCTATTGTTGAAGCAATGGCTTGTGGTTGTCCCATTATCACTTGTGCGAATGGCTCAATCCCAGAAGTTGCGGGTGATGCTGCAATTTATGTAAAAGATGATGATACCGAAGAACTAGCTAATGGATTATGTGAAATCCAAAAACCACAGGTTCGTAATGCCTTAAGTTCTATAGGATTAGAACAAGTAAACCAGTTTTCGTGGTCAAAAATGGCT
Source organism: uncultured Calothrix sp. (assembly GCA_964242965.1). Classification (GTDB taxonomy): domain Bacteria; phylum Cyanobacteriota; class Cyanobacteriia; order Cyanobacteriales; family Nostocaceae; genus JANNFJ01. The sequence goes on from CAXTCQ010000173.1 coordinate 8,644, forward strand.
AAAACTGTTAGTTCTGTATTAATTGCAACGACACTTGAGTCTCTCAATTTGAAGGAAATTAATTTAATCATCTTTCCCGATTGGATGCAATCCGAAGAGTTACTAATTTATGAATTGGAACGAGTTATTACAACGCTGGCAAAACATCCTGAAAGTGAATACATGACTTTAATTATTGATACTAGTAATAGTGTTGATAACTATGCCGAGTTTTTACTGTCTGCTGTAAGTATGAATCTGTTGATGCAGGAAGATGTTGATATCAGCGAGGGATTGGAAATTTCTTTGCTTGAGAAATTTGGTGATTTGCAATGGCAAGCTTTATTACCTCGTATCCAAGGCAAAATAACTTTGGAATATGAGGATAAAGACGCTGTAGCACGAGTAAAAGCAGAAATTCTCGATTTGGATTTGCAAGCGAATAGTTTTTTTTTGACTTGAGCGATCGCTTCTTTGAAGAAAAACGATGGCAGGATGCTGTAGCGCAATATCAAAAGCGACTTGAAACTGAAATTGGTGAATCTGAAACTTATTGGCGTTTCAGCGAGTGCTATAGGCAGTTGAACCTTCTCGACGATAGCTTTGCGACTCTTCGAGAGGGTATTCAACATCATTCAACTGATGGAAATTTACATTTTACACTTATCATCAATTTGCGACGTGCTGGACGGATTCAGGAAGCAATTGACTGCGCTAATATTGCATCTGAATGCTTGCCAAACGATTACACTTTTACGCTTCTCAAACATTTAATTGTCCCTAGTACATACAATAACCCTGAAGAAATCAGTTATCATCGACAGCGGTATATTGAAGGATTGGAAAAGTTAATCCAAGAAACATCTTTATCAACACCTGAAGCAAGACAAAGTGCTTTAGCTGGTATTGGTAGGTTGACTAATTTTTACCTTTCTTATCAAGCCCAAAATGACATAGAGTTACAACGTCAGTATGGGAATCTAGTGCATGAAATTATGAGCGCTAACTTTCCTGAATGGGTTGCACCGCTACCAATACCACCTTTGAAAACTGCTAATAAAATCAGGATTGGCTATGTTTCCAACTACCTACACAGTTACAGCGGTACGCTTTGGTTAACTGGCTGGTTGCGTCATCACAATCATCAAAATTTTGAAATTTACTGTTACTACACTGGAAACCAAGCAGATGCAATTACACAGGAATTTCAAAATAATAGTGATATTTTTTATCACATTCCTTACAATTTGTCAGCAACTTGTCAACAAATAATCGACGATAAACTACACATTCTCATCTTTCCTGAAATTGGCATGGATGCACCAACAATGCAAATGGCTGGTTTGCGACTTGCACCCGTGCAATGTACAGCTTGGGGACATCCAGTTACAACTGGTTTACCGACAATTGATTACTTTATATCAAGCGAGTTAATGGAACCAGAAAACGCTGAAGAACATTATTCCGAGAAATTAATTCGCTTACCAAATATTGGTGTTTCTTATCCAAAACCTTATATTCCTCCAGTTACTAAAACCCGTTCAGATTATCAATTACCCGAAGATGCAGTTATTTACTTAAGTTGCCAAGCTCCTTTCAAATACCTGCCGCAGTATGATTTCATTTTCGCGGAAATTGCAAAACAAGTACCTCAAGCAAAATTTGTCTTTTTGCGCGGTACTTCGCTTAGAGAACGTCTCAAACGTGCTTTTTTTACAGTTGGTCTGAATTACGAAAATTACTGCATTTTCTTGACGATTCCAGAACGATTCGACTATTTAATGATTAACCGACTTTCAGATGTGTACTTAGACACCATTACTTGGTCAGGAGGTAATACAAGTTTAGAGGCTATAGCTTGTAATCTTCCCATAGTTACTTGCCCAGGGGAATTTATGCGCGGTCGTCATACTGATAGCTTTCTGAAAATGCTGAGGGCAACAGATACTATTGCTCAAAATGAAGCACAATATATCGACATTGCCGTGAAATTAGGACTTAACCGAGTTTGGCGACTTGATATTAAAGAACAAATGAAACAGCGTCAGGATTATCTTTATGATGATAAAGCTTGCGTAGCTGGTTTAGAAGCATTTTATAAACAAGTTGTAGAAGAGGATTTGCACAATAGTCTCTAAAATATTTTTTCACTATAAACCCGGCTTCTCAAAGAAGCCGGGTTTATGATTTTTATATTTTCAATAAGTAATATGTCTTAGCAATTAACCATGAATTACCAAAGAACCCCACCTTTCTTTTAGCTACGCCAAAACCGTTTCTCCCCGAAGCGCGGGGTTCTTTTATTACCGTTAATTTACCGGACATTATATAAGTTGTTTACTGCTATCCTTCAACATACTTTTGCCACATTTGTCGATAAGCATTTTCCATTTCACGAGTAAATTGTTTGGCATTCCACAAAGGAGCAGTTTGTCGAGACTGTCGTAATTTCCAAGCAATTTTTTGTCTCAATACAGCATCTTTCCCTAAACGAATACCCCACTCAATGTATTCTTCATCAGTCCATGCAATACCTTCGTTTATTCCAGCATTTACCATCATTGTGTAACTATTACGAGCAGCAAACTGCTCACCTACTCTTGTTACTAAAGGAATTCCCATCCAGAGTGTTTCTAAAGTTGTTGTTGCACCATTGTAAGGGTAAGTATCTAATACTATATCAGCAATCCCTAAATTGGCGCGATGTACTGATTCGAGAGCAACATCTGGTAGAAAACGTAACTTATTGACATCTACGCCCTCTTCTTCTGCTATTTTTTCAAAGAATATTTTAATTGATTCCTGTTCTGCAAAACCTTTTATTAAAAGGTAGCTATCTGGTACTTGTTTAACAATTTTCATTTGCCATCTAGTTGTTTCTACATTGCGCTTATACCCTCTTTGAGTGCTTAGATAGATGACAGCATCTTCTGGAATGTCTAGTTGTTCCCTACGTAAGGTAGGAACACCTACTTCAAAACCATCTACTGCAATATAAGTTTGAGGTAATCGCCAAATTTTCTCTGAATAATAATTTTGAGCAGTATCAGGTAATACGTAGGGATCTGCGATATAGTAATCGATTGCAGGTATTCCTGATGCATCCCAACCTAACCAAGTAACTTGAATTGGCGCTGGTTTGAGTGCCATTACTTCCGAGGTAATATCTAAAGTTATGCTATCTAAATCAACTAAAATATCAATCTCATCTTGATATATTTGTTCGGAAATCTCGACGGCATTCATTCCTAATTTATGCGCGTGCGCTACATTTTCGACGTACCAATCTTGAAGGAAATCATCTACAAAATTATAATTAACAAAATACCCGTGTATTTCAAATTTATCTCGGTCATGATGCTGTAGTAACCAACGTGCTAGCCATCCGACAGAATGTTGCCTAAAAGCATAAGATATATATCCAATCTTCAAGGGTTTAATCGAATCGATTGATGCATAACTAATAGTGTCTCTCGGTTGAGTATATTTTTCAACCTGCTCTCTAAAAATATTTTGAATATTAGTTTGAAAAATACGAGCTAATTGATTATGAATTAGTCTAAAATTGGCTGGATTGTCTTTAATATGTGGAATGGCAAAAGACGGGCTTAGGAGACGGATAGTTGTAAGCTCATTTAGATTGAATGGATTTATTTTGATTACTTCTTTAGATAATAGTTCTAACTCTTGACTAGTTAATAAAACTTCTTCACTATATCCACCGGCATCCATTAATCCGCGCAGAACTAAATGAATAGCAAAAATTTTAGCTGGTAGTTCTTGCGAAAGTGAATAACATAATTTAGCTATTTTTATGCCTTTTGAATAGTTTCTATAGTCTTGATAGAAAATAGCTAGATGTCTTAATATTTCTAAATTTTTAGTATCTAAATCAAGATACAATTCTAAAAAACTGGCAGCTAATCTAGGGTTTTTGTATATATGACCGAGTCTCATTGCAGTAGCCAGTATTAGGTAAAAAGAATCCTCTATAGTCAAATGAGGTAAACTAACTTTTAGTAATTCAAAAGATGTTGGATGTAAAGGTGCAACTTCTAAAACTTTTTGAAGTACTTGCAATAATAATTCAGTACAAAGAGTTGAACCTTGTCCACTTTTAATAACTTCAATTATTTCTAATCCAGCTATTTCATCCCCTGAAAATATCTCTTGTTTAATCGCAAGTTGAATAATTTTAAGCAGATTATTTATATCGCTGGGGCTAATTTCTCGTATATGCTGACGAATTGCCCAAGCAATAGAGTTATCCGCTATATCTTCGCGTCGTTCTGCTTCTGTTTGTAAAACTTGAATTAATTCATTACTCAAAACCAGAAACTGTTTCTCTTCTGCCTCTGCCATTGGTAGCATCCAAGTCATTTGTGCTTCAGCTTCTTGCCCTTGTAGAAGTAATATTAATCCTAAATGCCAATAGTAAGATTTATTTTCCGGTTCGCTAGAAATTTCTTGCTCGTATAAGTTTGCGGCTTTTGTATATTCTCCTTGAAGTAAGTATTGGTGAGCTTGTTCTTGCCAAGGAATTAAATTTGCAATCATAGAAAATATTTGTTGTTAATAGTGAATTTAATATTTGTAGACGCGATATATCGCGTCTCTACATCTTTTTCGAAGATGTCTAATAAAATAAAGTGGGTAGAAGATTCTACCCACTCAGGGAAATCGTTACCTTAGCTTGCTATAAGCCACAATTACGCTTTAATACCTGTATCTGGTAGTTAATTATGGCTCTTATAACATTTCTTTGATTTACTTTACTGGCTGGTATTTAGGATCAGCAGTATCAGGACAGGCAGGTGGTGCTTTATCAACGAACTTCATTTCTTCTGTACCAGCTCCTGCACCTGTTATGCCACTAGCAACTTTAGCTTCACACAAAACCGCTATAGTAGTAGCTTCACTTGTAGCTGCAATGTTTGATAGTCCTACACCACCAATATAAGCTTTCAAAGCTGATTTGAGAACTTGTCCCTGATTAGTTACACTTCCACCATTAGTAGCATTAGTTTTAGTGTCGTATTTATAATTTTCAGTTTGGGTCTTAACACCAAGACCTAACTTACCAAATTCACCAGTACCTGCAAATGCACCAGCTTCTAGATATTGAGCTTGTTGGGCGCGGTTCATTGAACCAACATAGGTTTTTGCTTCAGACTGTTTAGCTTTATTAGCTTGGTTAAGGAAAGAAGGCAGAGCAATAGCTGACAAAATACCAATAATGATGATTACAACCAATAATTCAATAAGTGTAAAACCTTCTTCGTTCTTTTTCTTGTTGAGGATATGTTGTAGAAACTTTGCTTTCAATTCGCTTTTCATATTTTTTGTTCTCTTGGTAGTAAGGGAGTGATTTATCGCTTTCTAGAATAAACTTACCCACTTCTTTCTAGATTCATATCATCTTGGACTAAAAATTTTTCTAATTTAGTATCTGTCGAATATGTATTTGCTAACAGGCAGTCAGGAGGCTACACGCGTAAAGCTTATTTATCGATGTACCTTTAAGTTTCATATAGGACGGGCAGGGATGCCCATCCCACAAGAACCCTACACTTTTGATTGTGTAATTTAAAAGTTTTTTAGCTTAACATAGATTAATGCTTCTAGGAAGCAGTATTAGACCCGTCCGTTATTGTAGGGACTTCTTTTGGGGTAACGTCTATAATCAGACTCACTTACGCTTCGTTACTTAGGCTTGTTGTTCCAGCATGATATGACCGGAAGCTTCTAAATTAGATAGCAATTGCCGAATCAGGTAAAAAGCTTGTTCATCTTCTGTTGGTTGCAATGTTAAGGGGTCTAATGGTCTAATTTGCTTCCAACGCTCTACCAAAGATGTCATTGATTGGGGTTGTTCCAACAAAGGAATGAAACAATGCGCCATTAAACTATCAATTATCAAGTTCTCTCCATCAAGAGACAAAAACTGACCGAGGGGAAAAGGTTTCATAGCTGAAACTGAATTTACTAACTCTTCGCGGAAGTTAGGCGTTTTTAATTGAGGGTGAAGATATACTTTGGCTTGCTTCCAGTCGGAATGTTCCCATTCAGATACAGGCACAAAACTTTGCGCCCCTTTAGGATGACCACACCAAAAATCTATTAATCTATGCATTGGATGCAATAGCTCAAACAAATAAAGTTGGTCTTCCTCAGATACTTCTGGTAAGCTCATTGCCCAGTATGCAGGTAAATTATCTGGTTCTTTAAATAAGTCAAGTAAATTCCATTTATGCCAATTTACCATTTTCACAAATTCTAAATTCGCATCTTTGAAAGCTGCAAACATATCGCGGATGGTATAACCTTTATCTCCTTGGAATAGATAGTTCATCAACATTTTTTCTTCAGCATCTTCACCTTCGTAGCTAGAATTCCATGTTCTAGACTTGAGCAAAACTACGTCCCGCAGAGCTTTCATTGTTTCAGTTGCAATCTCTATTTCCATTTCACGGGGGTTATCATCCATAAGCCCCATCGTTCGAAAAAATTCTTGAGCGCGGAATAAAGAAGCACGCTGGAAAGCACAATGAAGATTACTACGAATAATTCCTTCTGGTTTTAACACCATACCCATTAATTTTAAAGCTACTGCTGGTGAAGGAAAGAGATATAAAAGTTCATCACAATTGATATAGTCAAAAGACATCCCTAAGCTCGGTAAATCTTCAATTCCACATACATGAAATTCTGAATTTTCAATTTCATGATATGCAAGCCGATGTTCAGCTAGCTTAATTGATTCTTCAGATATATCAACACCAACTATCTTCGCCCCTGGATTAGCCAATGCTAACGATAGCGATTTATAACCAGTGCCACAACCCGCATCTAAAATTAATTTATCTTTTGTATCTACAACTTTTTGATTTCTCTGATAGTAAGGTGTTACTAAACCATGAAAATGTAAAAGACTCAGATTCTCTTTTGGTGAATCTTCTACAGGAATGCGGGGATAAGGAGTGCTATCAAATTGCTGGCGAATTTTTTCTAATAACTCAGATGCTTGTGCTACCATAGAATTTTCTCCTGAAAAATTATTTTTTCCCTCGTATAACTTATGGCTTGAGGCTAAACCATATAGGGGAAAACCACTCGATATTCAGTATTCCCAAATGCGATCGCGTTCTATCACTCCCGCGCTAATTTCTTTCGGTTGCGCTCCTTACTGGTAGGAAAGGCGATCGCGCTTCTCCCAAATGGCAAGGGAGTATCGCCTTTGACAAGTGGATGCTATTATAGGGCGATCGCGCTTCTGGTATCCTTGATTTACCGCTTTCGCTAGATTTATGTCATCACGCGATAGTTTCCGGAGGTAGTGCTTTCGTTAACCATTGGGGAAGTTCTCGCACTTGCCGACTTATTCTGCCATCTTCGATTGTCAGTAAATTTTGATGCCCCGCTGGTGTTGAGTTGTCGTAAATTGAGGCGTTATCTTCTAATTGCAATGCTATTGGTAGGTTTTCCACTACGTTTGTATCTACGTCTAACATCTTCAATTGGAACGTTGTGCCCACCTTGTGCTAACCTCTGGGCTACACGGTGAATGTTAACTTCTACGTCGTCAATACCAATATATATAGGTTTATCTGCCATCTTTTTCGCTTTGCGTCCCTCATCATTTTGAGGTAAGTATTGCCTGAAAGCGTAGTTTCAACCGCAAAACTTTGATTATTATTCACATAATTGCGAGCTAGCTTAATGGCTTGCTTTCCAGCTGCAACAGCTACTAATTCCGGTTCTTCCGGTCGAATTTTCCGGGCTTCAGCATCCGGATCAATCAATGGGATATTCAGAGATTCTTGAATACTGCGGGTAAGTGTGCTTTTCCCAGAGCCATTCGGTCCGGCGATTATAGTTAATGTGGGTTGCGCGATCGCCATTTTGATAAAATTTACATACGTAGCTATTTTTAGTAAAATTTACGCCTAATGATTACTCTGCTTTTGTAAAACGTGGTTCGACTTCCTGGATAATCTCTCTAGTTCCGTCCTCCAAACGTCGATATTCAAAGCAGCGTCCATCTGGTTGTTCCATAATAGGTACGCCGTTTCTTGAGTAAAATATCGAATGACCGTTAGCTTTGTGTTCGGCAATTTCTCTTTGCACACCGACTTGTGCGAGTCTTTCTAATTCTTTGCTTAAATAGCTAAATTCTGAATGGGATGAAATACTTTTATTTGTGATATCCATAATTTAAATTGTTTAACGTTATTAGCAACCATTGAGATTCCCCTTTGTTTATATTAGGACTTACGCACACTATACGAAAAACTAAGCGTTTTAGTCCTTGGAGATCGGAACCTACCCCCCGATGCGTTGGGGGGCTTTGCGTAAGTCCTGTATATTATCCCTGAGTGGAGCTTCAGAATTTCACTCATCAATGCCTGCAACTTATGTCTCAAGTTGAGCAAACACTCATTTATAGGTAGTAATTATTAAAGATGGTAAAGCGATCGCCAAGCTCGTACCACTCGAAGCATCCGTACCAAAATCGATTATTGGCTATTTAAAAGATACAGTAATTATATCTGATGACCTTATCGCACCTAAAGTGTGAGATGTGGGAGGTTGATACGTAATGAAGGATTTTCTTGTTCTCGATACCCATATTTGGATTTGGGTACTTAACAATAACAGCTTGCCTAATTTTTCCTAAGTGGCAGGAATTTCGCGTCTTCCCGTCAGATGCTCTCGTCCAATTTTTAGGCGATCGCAGCATTGGATTTGTTGGGTTGCGCGATCGCTTCACCCTACCTACGGACTTCCCGTCAGGTGTGAAGTCTAATTTTTAACCATTTGCAGTATTAGATTTGTTGGGTTGCGCGATCGCTTCACCCTACCTACGGACTTCCCGTCAGGTGT
>CAXTCQ010000174.1:0-17455 GCA_964242965.1 uncultured Calothrix sp.
CCAACTTCGCCGCCGCCGCCTTAAAATCAGGGCGAGGAGGACGCGCACCTCGCTCAGACGGATTTGGAGGATTGGCAGGAACTCCCAACGCATCCTTTAACTGTGCTTCGGTGACTCCTAACTTAGTCGCAGCCGCTGCAAAATCTATTCGGGGTCGTTTGCGCTGTCCGTCCGGTGCTTGGTTAGGCGATTGTGATACCTGTGCGATTTGATGGGAACTAGCTCCAGCAGTTGCCCGATTAAGTGAAATAAAACCAAATGAGCCAACCAAAACGGGAATAGCGGTTACGAGCAGTAATTTTACTTGACGAGTATTCATCTGTATGAAGATAGATTGTTTACATTTCTAATTGAACCGACCCAAGATTACAGTTTGCCCACTTTCTAAATTACAGTTTTGTAATTTAAGGGAGTTACTTATTACCCACATTCCGCACTTCAACTTGAAGTACATAGAGATTACGGTTAGAGAAAAACAAAAAATTAGGATGATTAAGAAATAGAGTAATGAACCAATATATTTTTAAAATAAATAATCAAACATAAAAGTTTTGACCTATAAAATAGGTTACGTAAGCACTAAAAATTTGAGGAGCAATTACTGTTCCTTCAGATGTTAGTAAATTTTTATTGACTCTCAAAACTTTGTTTATATTAAGAAAACAAATAATATTTTTGGCAAGATGATGGCAGACAATTCAAAATAAAATGACGTTCTGACGTTAAATTAACAATTTGATTAATACCATCTAAGGTTAAAATATGAATTCCTTGAAAACATTGAAATACCCATCTTAGTGTAGGAGATAACGTCAACTTCCCTAATTGATTTTTAATTCCAATTTTGATTCTTTTTAAGCTATTTCTTAACTCTCTTTGACCAAGATTATAAACTAATAAGCATAAAGACATTAAAAACAACATCGTCTCGATTCGTTCCGGGTTTTCTACATAGAAACTATCGGCAAAAAATAAAGGGTCTTTTAAAAATCTGAATCCTCTTTCACATGACTGTTGATTTTTATAATTTGTAATAATTTCTTCTGGTTTTAACTTTTGATTATCCTCAACTAGATTGGTTGCTAAAATAAACCTTCCAGCTTCTTTTCTCATTATCGCTATCTTTTCTAATTTTTCATAACTTATTCCTTCCATTTCATAAATTATTTTATTGTTTTTTGATTGAATTTTAATAGTTTGAACTTCTTTAATTTCAAAAAACTTCAATTTTTTATTAATCCCTTTTAGCTTATACTGAGCTTGTTCAGGGGTTTCAAAATCTTCTTTTTTTAATTCTTTGAGCAGCTTTTCAACTTTATTTTTTTCTTGTTTTTGTTTTTTATCTATCTTTTCAAAATCGCTTTTTTTTCTTTTTTGACTTTCTACTATTAACCAAATTTGTTTAATGCCACCATAATTCACTATCTCTTCTTTCCACCTATACCCATCTAAATTTATACTTGCTCTTCTCTCTTGTTCTTTTACATCTATTTCTTCTATCTCTACTGTCTGAACTAGTTCCTGTGCCTTTTTTATTGTCATAGGTACTCTACTTATCCACTTTAAATGTTGAATTAATTGGAGATTTTCTTGACTATATAATGCGCTATCACAAACCATAATACTGTCAAAAATTATTTGCTTTTTAAACTCTACTAAAATTTTCCCAAATACAGCTTTATCTGCTTCATTGCCATCTCCTGCTCTCATTAATAATGGTATGTCTCCATCACTACTTGTTATTAAATCTAGAACACATTGTTTCAAATCTGGTCTCTGGTCACGAGAATACCCTTTGGTTATAATTATTGGCCTTTCCTTGGTTAGTTCTTCTCCTTCTTTTTCTTGATTGTTTTCACTTTTATATTCTCCATGTAAATGAAACGATGTTGCATCTAAATGTGAATATTTTGTATCTATCTTAAATTTCTTAATCACTGATAATACAATTTCTATAAACAAATTATTCAATCCATGTTTATATAATTTATCCATAACTCTTCCAATTTTATCGTCATTAATATAATCACTTTCTACACCTTCTCCCAATAATATTTCGATTGCTTTATCTATCCCTACGGGACGCTACGCGAACAAAAAATTGGCTAAATAAATATAAAGGTTTTGATACAAATCCTAAGCCATTAATTAAAATAGCTTTTACTAATATTCCCGCTGAAATTTTCTCGCGGGGGTCTATTCCTAGTTTAGAATTAATTGTTTCTACTATTCCTATTTCATCAATTAGCCCAGCTACTATTCCTAAATGGTCGATATTTTTAATTTTTGCTTTTGATGTTGGAGACATTTTGTACCTCTAAAATATTTTTGAGCCTTTTTGATTGTCTCACGAGTGGTTAAGAACGTAAGTTGCCACAATAAAACAATGTATGTTTAGTTTTGTAAAAACTGTGGAACCAAGTATTTATAAGCTATCTAACTAGCTTTGTACTTAGTAATATAGGTTTATTTCTTAATACTTATGTTTAAATTTCTGTCTCCGTTAAATGCTAACTTAAACGCTGATTCCTTATGCGATTCCCGAAGGGATCGCTACGCGAATCGCATGGCTCTCCGGGTGCGAAGCACCCGGAGTCGCGTAATACGCAAGTTAAGTTAGTAATTTTATTTACTCGTATTAGAGAGCAATTATTGTGTAATATTTATGCTACATTCTGAAGTGCGGAATGTGGGTTATTAACCTCTCAAAGGTAGGGTGTTCATATTTCTAATTAAGCCACCTGAAAATGACAGCCTACCTGCTTTTTAAATTACACTTTTGTAATTTGAGCAGTCATGTGACGAACTTATAATGAAACAGTAAGTAAAGTAATGAATGCTTGTGAACGTTCTGTTTGTCGAAGATGAAGCAAAAATTGCTAGCTTTGTCCGGGCTGGACTGAAGGAGCAGGGATTTGTCGTGGATTACTGCGATAACGGCGATGATGGCTATCTGCGGGCATTAGACAATGAGTACGACGCGATTGTGCTTGACATTATGGTGCCGGGAAAAGATGGACTATCGATTCTCAAGCAACTGCGGCGGCAAGGTCGCAATGCTCCCGTGATTTTATTGACGGCTCGCAACGAATTAGACGATCGCCTCGAAGGGCTAAATTTGGGAGCCGATGATTATATCGCTAAACCGTTTTTTGTGGAAGAGTTAGCGGCTCGAATTCATGCGGTTGTGCGCCGGAGTGTGGGCGAGCGTCAAAATCTACTTACGGTTGGAGCTATTAAACTCGATCGCATTACGCGAGAAGTTACCTGCTCGAGCCGAGCAATCGAACTTACTAGCCGCGAGTTTAATCTTTTGGAATATTTGATGCGCTCTCCGGGACGGGTATTTACCCGTACCCAAATTTTGGAACACGTTTGGGGCTACGACTTTAACCCCAATACCAACGTTGTAGATGTTTGTATCCAGCGAATTCGCAAAAAAATTGACCCGATTAATGAAACAGGCCCGATTGAAAGTATTCGCGGGGTTGGATATCGGTTTCGACAAAGCGAGCCTCAATGAAACTACCTTCGTTTCGACTCCGCGTTGCCCTGTTGTCTGCGGCACTAGCTGGAAGCGCACTAGTCGGATTTGCCGCAGTCTCCTGGTTCCAAATTTACAATGCTCAAATCGGTCGGCTCGATGCAGAACTTTTTAATCATTTGATGCGGGCAGCTGGTCCGCCAAATGGAGAGCGACAAGGGCTACGATGGCAGCGCTACAAAGACTCATTATCCTATGCCTTTGGGACAAATACAAAAACTCCCATCGCGCTTTTGGTGTTAAATGCAAACGGCGACACACTTTACCAATCTAACTCCCATGCCGACAAGGACGTAAATCGTTTACTGGTTCAGCGTCTTAGGCTAACACTGCCACCACCAAAACCCCCCAACCAAAATCCATCCGCCCTAGTATCGCCCTCGATTAAACCACCTCCACCCCCACCTCGATTCGTTACTGAGCAGACGGCAATCGCTTGGAGAATTGGGGCAGCTAAATTTCCTAATACTCAAGTTGCGATCGCAGTTAGCCTGCAAGCCGTCAATCAAGAGATGGCTACTATTCGCAATATCTTTCTTGTTTCAATTCCGGGAGCGCTTTTGTTAGTAGCTTCTGGAGCATGGTTGGTCTCTGGGAGTGCCTTACGTCCCATCCGCTCCTTAACGGGAGTTATTCAACAAATGACCGTCAAAGGGTTAGATAGGCGGATTCCCATCGGTACAACTGATGTTGAATTTGTCGAACTAATTGAGGTATTTAATCAAATGCTCGAACGCCTGGAACGCAGTTTTACACAAGCTTCGCGCTTCAGTGCTGATGCCGCTCACGAATTAAAAACCCCACTGACAATTTTGCAAGGCGAACTGGAACGAACGCTGCAACAGGTTGACCCAGGTTCGGAAGTGCAACAGCGCTTAAGCAACCTTTTGGATGAGGTGCGTCGCCTAAGTACAATTATGCGAAAACTCTTGCTGCTGTCTTTAGCAGATGCGGGACAAATGAGTTTGTATCTGGTTTCCGTAGATATGTCTAAATTGTTAATGGAGATGCTAGAGGATGTGGAACTGCTGGCTCCCCACTTAGCTATACAAACCGATATTCCTGATGGGCTACGCTTGCTCGGCGATCGCGATCTTCTCATCCAAGTTTTGCAAAACCTGTTGAGTAATGCCATCAAATACAATCTCCCCAATGGCTGGATAAAAATTCACGCTTATCAAACTCAAACAATCCACGTCACAATTACCAATGCTTCTTTATATATTCAAGCCAGCGACAAAGAGCGCATTTTTGACCGCTTTCATCGCGGCGACCCTGCCCGAACCCGCAAAGTAGAAGGAATCGGATTGGGACTTAGCCTCGCTCGTGAAATTGCCCGCGCACATCGTGGCGACCTTACCCTTGACTCAACATCGGATGGTCAAACAGCGTTTACCCTCACCTTGCCAATTATGTTGCAGCAATAATCTCACCGTGCTTTGAAATAAATATTAGTAGTTATATTCTGGCTTAATATCGCGTAACATCAACTCTTCAAGCGCTTGTCGTGGAGATATTTCGCATTGTAGAAGGCGATAAACTTGCTCGGTAATGGGAATCAAAATATTTTGTTGTTTGGCTCGCTTTACTAACACCGAACAGGTATTTACACCCTCCGCAGTGCCTTTTAAATCGGTGAGGATTTCTGCCAAGGTTTTATCACCACCAGCTAGCTGATAGCCAACTTGATAATTACGACTTAGCGAACTATTACAAGTTGCGAGTAAATCCCCCAAACCCGATAACCCGTAGAAGGTTTCCGCTTTCGCACCCCAAGAAACACCTACGCGAACCATTTCGGTAAGTCCGCGAGTTACTAACGCAGCTTTGGCATTGGTTCCTAAATGTAACCCGTCGCATACACCCGCCGCGATTGCGATCGCATTTTTTAGCGTTCCCCCTAACTCTACACCCAACGGGTCAAGGTTGGTGTAGACTCGAAACCGACTCGAAGAAAACACCAATTGCACAAACTCAGCAGCAGTTGCCGAACGACTCCCAACTACCGTTGCCGCAGGTAATTCCATTTCAATCTCTTTCGACAAATTGGGTCCCGACAGCACCACAACCGGATGACGGGGAAAAGTTGCTTGCCAAATTTGCGATGGTGTGCTTGTGGTTTCTGGCTCTAAACCTTTGGTCGCAGTCACAAAAACCGCTTTTGCTGGAATTGATAAGGGTTGTAAAAGCGTTGCGACTTCGCGTACACCTTTCATTGCGATCGCACAAACAATTATATCGGCATCTTCGACAACAGCAGCCAAAGTATGGGAACCATGACGCGACCAAATGCTAACCCGATGACCGTTAGCTTCGGCGATAGATGCTAAACCAGTTCCCCATGCACCTGCACCGAGAACAGCGATTGATTTTGGATTAGTCATTAGTAATGAGTTAGGAAGAGCGGAGTTAACAGTTAGGAGTAACGTATAATTAATACCAATTAAAAAATGATGCCACAAATAAATTGTAGGGGTGGGGTTTCCCCACCCTTTATTAAACCGATCAAGTCGGCACTACAAAGCCAATCGTTGCCGGAGATGTGGTAGTCGCTCACACCGGATGCGTACACGGAGTATTTAATAACGGTGATGAGCCATTGGTTTTTATTTCAGTCGTGTCACCAGCCGATGCGGGGTATCAACTTGTCCTGTTAAAATAAGCGGTAGGTGGAGTGAGTAACGAAAATGCCTACTGCTGCCCAACTACAGAGTTTAGATCGTATCGTGCGATTATAAGCGCCAAAAACTAAACTAAATCCCCACTCCTCCCCTTTGGATATCGCTGCATCAATTCCCGCACTTGTTCAGCATGATACGAGCTTCTTGTCAAGGGCGATGAAACAACTTGTAAAAATCCGATTTCCTCCCCAAAAGCTTGCCAAGCCGCGAATTGGTCTGGATGCACAAAATCATTAACTTGTAAATGTTTTTGACTGGGTTGAAGATATTGCCCAATCGTTAAGATATCGCAATCGACAGCGCGTAAATCCTGCATACAAGCACGAATTTCCGCATCAGTTTCGCCCAGTCCGACCATGATGCCAGATTTAGTATAAACCGAAGGTGCGTTACGCGAAGCGTTAAGCCTCCGGCTTATCGCACGACTGCGTTTTAGTAATTCCAAAGTTCTTTCATAATTCCCTTGCGGACGTACCCGACGGTACAGACGCGAAATCGTTTCGGTGTTGTGGTTGAGAACTTCGGGACGCGATGCCAAAATAATCTCTAACGCTTCCCAGTTTCCGCACAGGTCAGGAATCAAAACCTCAATTGTCGTCTGAGGTGAAACGGTACGAATCGCTTCGATACAATCTACAAATTGCGAAGCACCACCATCGGGCAGGTCATCGCGGTTTACCGAAGTAATAACCACATGATTTAGTTTCATCCTCCGCACCGCTTCGGCTAACCTTGTTGGTTCGGTCGGGTCGAGAGGTTTGGGTTTTTTCTCAAAATCAATATCGCAATAAGGACAAGCACGGGTACAAGCAGGTCCCATAATTAGAAACGTCGCGGTTCCAGCATTAAAGCACTCACCAATATTCGGACACGACGCTTCCTCACAAACCGTATTGAGGGCTAAATCCCGCAAAATATCTTTAACGTTACCAACACGCTCCCATTGAGGTGCTTTCACCCGCAACCAGTTTGGTTTTACAGCCATTGACCTATTTATATAGATATACAAAGCTATCCTAGCAGGGAGTTGGGAGTGGAGAGTTAGGAGTTGGGGGTTGGGAGTTGGGAGTTAGGAGTTAGGAGTTATTAATTTCCCCCGTTTACCTTTATCCTTCCCCCTTCCGCCTCTTCCCATTTTTGTGATATAATATCCATAATTTGCATAATTATGTCGGGATGTGGCGCAGCTTGGTAGCGCACTTCGTTCGGGACGAAGGGGCCGCTGGTTCGAGTCCAGTCATCCCGATTTTTAAAATTTAAATCAAACTGTAAACAAATCGATATTTTCGGCTATTCACAAGTGCGATACTCGTTCCTTTGTTCCTGTGGTTATAGAGTAGCCAATAAAGCGTAGTAATCCGTCAGAAATACTCGTTTTTCACTGTTCACTTTTTATGCTCCTCAATAGTCGTATCCAGTAGCAAGCGAGTCGTAGACTCAACCACTTAGTACGTAGTGAAGTAGGAACAATTAGGCAGTCTACCCTAGCCTGATGCATTAATAGTGGTACGTTGAATACCGTTCTAGTATTAATACTTACCCAACCTGTTACCAGATTAGGCTTTCCGCAGTACAAGTACCGCGTTAGTTTTTAGATTAACTGCTTAAAGGCTAACTTCCTAAGTTTAGTTTTCGTTTGAAAAGAGTCAACGAACTACTCACGTAACTTCTAGCCCAATAGTTAACCTTGAATATTCTATATATAAATAATAATAGATTAATTATGTTTTACCATAAATTACCCGGAAATATAGCTATTAGACTCTCTGACCGAACATTCGTGAGCATCGCAAATTAAAGCGATCGCGTTGCTAAATGCGTAGTAATGCGATGGTCGTAGACCGTTCCTCCGGAGCATTGCTGTTATCTATTTATCCTTAGAGACAATTATAAAAGTTTTATCTTGTAAATAAAGTAACTTGATATCAACCGCATATTTATTACCTTTCTTTATAAACGCTTTATGAATTTTGAGAGGATTGCAAAATTCAAGTAAAGAAACTTGATTTTCATCGCATTAATTTACACTACGTGTTATTTATTTACTTACATGCATCAAAAATAAATCTAAGTAATAATCCTGAACTTCAAATAGTTCGCATCAACCAAATTACTTAAGTGCATAAAGTCTGAAATGACATTCAACTTTTGCAGAATGCAATAAGCATTAATTACTTGTTTGCCATAGCCATAAAGTCAACTCGATATCGGCTATAGACTTAAAATTCCATGAAAGAGACTGGTGAGTTATCTCTAATCTGTGGAAAGGTAATTAAGATTGAATTAAATAGTGCTAGGGGCATCTATCGCACTCGATTATAGGACGAATTTATCATGTCTTTAAAAATCAGCGCGTTAGATACATCAACCATTGTCGCAAATCAAAATCAAATTTCCTTAGATTTGCTTGAAGTTGTAATTCTCAAGCTCAAGTTGACGATATATTACAGTCTAAATGAAGTTGGATGCAGCATTTGGAATCTAATCCAACTACAAAAAACCATGCAAGAAATTCAACGAGATGCATTATTGGCATATGAGGTGGATGTAAACGAGTTCAGTAGCGACATGAATGCAATAATGACGCGCTAGTAAAGGATTAGTCTAATTTGTGAATGAAGCGGAGATTTTTTTGAGACGCATCGAGATTGTACCAATCAGCTTAATGTTCCGGAATTTATCCAAGAGCGTCGTGTATCTGTTGTGATTTTTATCAACAGTTGAACTGATGATATCAAACCAGGCTTTTACAACGGAGGTTCGTTAACCTTCTACGAGTTGATTGACAATCCGCAATGGCGAGAATATGGCTTTCCTTTATTTGGAGAGCAAGGTTTGCTGGTGGCTTTTCGTTCGGATGTATTACGTCAAGCCTGTCATAGATGGCGAACGGTACACGATTGCCACTTGGTTTTATTAAAGCTTGAAGAGTAGGAGTGAACCGTTATGAGTGCAATTATCGGCATATACCATTGCGACGGGCAACCAGTAGACCGTGCTGATTTGCAGCAAATGCTGGATATCCTCGCGCATCGCGGACCTGATGATTCGGGAATATGGAGCGATGGATACGTTGGACTTGGACATCGGATGCTGTGGACAACTCCAGAGTCACTTTTTGAAAAGCTGCCTCTAGTCTTGAGTGCTAGTAATTTGGTAATTACTGCTGATGCGAGAATTGATAATCGAGAAGAATTATTTGCTGCATTAGGTTTAATTGGTGAATCGAGCGATTCGATTACCGACAGTCAACTCATCCTACATGCTTACCAGAAGTGGCGCGATCGCACTCCCGAATATTTACTAGGGGACTTTGCTTTTGCGATTTGGAACCAAAAAGAGCAGAAGTTATTTTGTGCCCGCGACCATTTTGGCGTGAAGCCGTTTTATTATTACTATCAAGCGGGTAAAGTTTTTGCATTTGGCTCAGAAATTAAAGCAATTCTGTGTTTGCAGGAAGTTCCTTGTAGGCTAAACGAGCTAGGTATAGCTGACTACTTATCTCCAACTCTTGAAGATAAATCGATAACATCTTACAAGGGTATTTTACGCCTCCCACCAGGACAAACCCTAACAGTGGATTGTAGAAACTTGCAATTACGCTCGTACTGGTCGCTCGAAATTGGAGATGAATTAAAATTAAATTCCGATCGAGAATATGCTGATGCATTCCTAAAGATATTTACTGAAGCGGTACGCTGTCGTCTGCGTAGTGCATTTCCAATAAGTTCGCATTTAAGTGGTGGATTGGATTCTTCTTCGGTCGCTTGCGTAGCGCGGAATCTCTTACAAAAAGAAAATGGCTCTGGGTTGCATACATTCTCGAACATATTTAATGATGTTCCTGAATGCGACGAGCGTCCTTTTATTAATAATGTCTTAGAACAAGGTGGTTTTATCCCCCATTATGTACATGCAGATCGATCGGGTCCGTTGTCAGAATGGAAGCACTTTTTTCAATACATCGATGAAGCGTCTATTGGTCCGAGTCATTTTGTAACTTGGGGTTTAAATCGTGCAACGCAGCAGGCAGGTATCCGAATTTCTCTAGATGGTTTTGATGGTGATACAACAGTGTCTCACGGAGCTAATTACTTTGCTGAATTGGTGCGTCAAGGAAATTGGACTACTTTTATTGCCGAAGCTAATGCCGTCTCGCAACACTTTGATACCTCACTGACAGCACTATTTAATGAATATGTGATTACATACATAGAGGAACTTACACAACATGGGAAGTGGATCGATTTTGCCAAAGTCACCAATGAAATTGGTAAACACTTCCAAGTCTCGCGGAAGCAGCTATTTATTGGTCATGGTGTAAAACCTTTAATCCGTCAATTGCTGGGTCGGTGTAAAAAATCTCTGCAAAATGATACTTCTATTATCAATCCTAATTTTGCTCAACGGGTTGGTCTAGATCGGGGCATTCAATCTCAGAATCAGCTTCAAACTTCGACTGTCAGTGTGAGAGAGGATCAATGGCGCAGCTTAACTTGTGCCCTATTTACTTTGACACTCGAACTCGTTGACCAATCTAGTGCCGCATTTTCAATTGAGTCTCGTCATCCTTTCATGGATAAACGACTAATTGAATTTTGCTTGGCTTTACCACCCGAACAAAAACTACGTCAGGGATGGTCGCGTGCAGTTATGCGGAGAGCTATGGATAATATTCTTCCTAAGCAGATACAGTGGCGTGGAGGAAAAACGGTAATGACTCCGAATTTTCTACGCGGCATGTTGCACCTCGATCGAGAACTTGTGGATGAGGTGATTAGCAGCAACCCGAATAGCATCAAAGAATTTGTGGATTTAAATTCTCTGCATAAATCCCATCACAGACTTGTATCTGAAGGAAAAGTTAAAAACAATGATGACGTAATAGTAGTTTGGAAAGCTGTAACACTGTCTTTATGGCTATGTCAAACTGAGATGAAACTTATTAAGTCGGACTAGGGGCAGGGCTTCTTAAACCTTCTCCTACCTGGGCTTAATTGGTTAACGCTCTCAAAAGTGTTACGTAGTTAAGTCAAAAGTTAAGTTGCAAAATCAAACAACAAGGAAACTAGAAACATGAAAAAGGCATACAACGCACCCAAGTTGACCGTCCACGGTAACGTAGAAGAAATCACCAAAGCTTTTGGTACGCCAGGTACTGATGACACATTCGAGTATGCTGGTCAAACTTTCCCTGGTAGAGGTGGTTCTCAAAATGGGGTTGTCATACCTAATTAAACAGGTTCAAATTGTTAGTTCTGTTAAAGTAAATTTTACTGAATTAACTCCAAACAAAAGTTCTTGAAGTAGATATAATTCTCTAACTAGGTTGAGTAATTGATATAAAACTAGTACCTTTACTATTCACAATTACTTCGACCTAGAACCAGATGCTCAAGCAAAATGTTAGTTCAGTTTAAGTTAATCTTTTACTGGACTAACCTCAAACAAAAGTTCTGGTAATAGATAAAAAAGCCTGCAACAAAGTGAAGTGATTGATGTAAAACGGGTAATTTTACAATTAACAATTACTTCGACCTAAAAGCAGATGCTAAAACAAAATGGTAGTTCTGTTTAAGTTAATTTTTACTGAGCTAACTTCAAACAAAGGTAATTTTATCATTTTAAGCGTCAGGGAAGCCTTTAAGCAATGCTTAACTTCCTGTTTGGTGCATTACGGTTTTGGTATATCTACATTTTATACCTACCTTGTGCTGATAAACAACTGGTATTAATGCCAAACATCTATATATGTATATTTATACAGCTTTCAATTTAGGGATTCATTCTGAGTTGCCTTTGCCCGAACTTATCCCTAGTCAAAGAGCGGCAGACATAACTATACGCTTTGGTAAGTTAAACGAACGACAGCAACATAGTAATGGTGATAACTACTTACTAGGAAAAATTGAAGGATTCGGTAAGCTCTTGGTACAGGGAGGACGGGAAATTACCCTCGATCTACATCCAGTAGCTGATGAATCGGTTCTCCGCCCCTTTATTTTGGGTGCAATTATGTCTATACTGCTACGGCAAAGGGGGTTACTTGTACTTCATGCTAGTAGCGTTGTCATTAATGATGTAGCAGTTGCTTTCATGGGGGAATCAGGATGGGGTAAATCTACTCTAGCTGAATCGTTTCATGCTCAAGGCTATAGTATTTTGACTGACGATTTAATGGCAATTCAATTAGACTCGCAGCAACCGTTAGTTATTCCCAGCTTTCCTCAAATCAAGCTTTGGCCCGATGCAGCAGCTTCTGCCGGTCATACACCTGACAGTCTGCCTTTACTTAACCCTGAAACGCAAAAGCTTGTTCATCAACTTAGCGATCGCTTTTTTCAAACACCAGTACCCCTAAAACGGCTTTACGTACTGGCTTTTGGAACTCATACAGAAATTACTCCCATGCAAACCCAAGAAAGCTTTGTGGAGTTAGTGCGACATTCGCGTGAGGTTCAAGCACTCAGATCTCCTGAATTCCTTAATGCCCATATTCAACAATGTTCAACCACGATTAAACAAGTACCTATCTATCGTTTGCAAAGACAGCGATCGCTCGCAGCACTTCCCGACTTGGTTAAGTTAATCGAAAACGATATAACCTTAACTCCTTGTCATGCTTAGAAGATACATCTTCACAGCGTAAAAACCATAAATACTAAGTATTACTTTTGATACCTACGGACTAAAATATTAGCTATGCGAGCAGGCAAAATAAAACTTAATTTCCAGCAAACCTTACGTCTATTGCCTGCTTTACGCTTAGTTTGGCAAAGTAGTCCTCGCTGGACAATTTCTCGCATCTTTCTGCTGATAATCCAAGGTATCTTACCTCTGGTATCCATTTATCTCACAAAACTAATTATCGATGCGGTCGCTGCTGGCTTTAATAACACTGATAAAACTGCTGCTTTTCGTCAAGTTTTATTCTTAGTGATTATAACTGGTGCTGTGACACTAATTACTAGCCTTTGTAATTCTTTGACAGAAATTGTCACAACTGCCCACTCAATGCGGGTTACTGACTACATGCAAGGGATTGTTCAGTCAAAATCCATACAAGCTAGTTTAGAATATTACGAAAATCCTCAGTACTACGATACATTGCAACGCGCCCAACAAGAAGCGCCTTATAGACCGCCACAAATTCTCAATCGCTTGGCGCAGGTTGGTCAAAGTAGCATTTCCTTAGTGGGAATGGTGGCATTGCTGCTATCACTCCATTGGGGAATTATTGGTATTCTTTTAGTAGCTGCGCTACCAGCCATGTTAGTGCGGCTGAAATATAGCGGTATTATGTATCGCTGGCAACGGAAAAAAACACCATTGGAACGGCAAGGAATGTATCTTGCTTGGATGATAACATCAGACCAATTTGCGAAGGAAATTCGTTTATTCAATCTGGGAAATTATTTCAACCAATGGTATCTTCGCATCCGTCGGCAAATATACAAAGAAAGTTTAAAAATTTATACTGGACGCGCCTTTGCTAATTTTGCAGCCGAAGCTGTAGCCTCGATTCTAATTTTTAGTATCTATGCTTATATTATTTATCAAACGATTCAAGGTACTTTACGTGTAGGTGATTTGGTACTTTATTCCCAAGCATTGCAACGCGGACAAAATGATATCAAAGGTTTATTAGGTAGTATCACTGCACTTTACGAAGATAACTTATTTCTTGCTCATCTTTACGAGTTTCTCGACCTGAAACCAACATTAGTTGATTCGACAAATCCTGTACCTATTCCTCAACCGATGCATAGAGGAATTATTTTTCGCAATGTTAGTTTTAATTATTCCAATACCTCGCGTCAAACACTCAAAGATATTAACTTGACGATTCGACCGGGGGAAGTTGTTGCATTAGTTGGTGAAAATGGTTCGGGGAAAACAACTTTAATTAAGCTGCTTTGTCGGTTGTATGACCCGACCCAGGGCAATATTACTATTGATGGAATTGATTTGCGCGATTTTAAAATTGCTGATTTGCGTCGAGAAATTAGCGTTATTTTCCAAGATTATGCTAAATATCATTTCACAGCACAAGAAAATATCTGGCTAGCAAATATTGATTTACCACCCGAACGCGAAAGTATTATCAATGCTGCGCGTCGTTCGGGTGCGGATGATGTAATTAGTAAGTTACCTCAAGGATATGACACAGTACTCGGAAAATTGTTCGATCGAGGTGAAGAGTTAAGTATCGGTCAATGGCAAAAAATTGCTTTGGCACGGGCATTTTTACGCGATTCGCAATTGATTGTCCTCGATGAGCCGACGAGTGCGATGGACCCGAAGGCTGAGTATGAAGTGTTTGAGGGATTTCGGCAGTTAATCAAAAATCAAGCTGCAATTTTGATTAGTCATCGTTTATCAACGGTGAAAATGGCAGATAGAATTTATGTGATGTCGGCTGGTTCGATTGTTGAAAGTGGAACCCATGAGGAATTGATGAAATTGAGCGGTAATTATGCGTTTTTATTTGAGACCCAGGCTCAACACTATCGCTAAATATGCTGTTTTCACGCTCAAGCAGCGAAGTTTCTAGATTTTTTTACAAACCCCGCTGCTTTTTTCTCTCCAAAATTACTATTGTAGAAAATATACTTAAGTAATTATCATTAACTTCGCACGCAAAAAAAATGAATGGGAGAGGGTCATCGGGCTAGAGATGACTTTCTCAAGCCCGATCGTTTAAGCAATATTACTTAGGGATAAGTAGTTTAATTAACAAAATTTATAAAAACTTTACGATTCTCTAGGAAATTACTAAAGTTGAGTAAAGAGGTTTAATTTTTATAGCGGTTATTTCTACCAAGTGATATAAGAATTGTATACATCGAAAAGAAGAAACTACTTAAGTAATTGCGCGGGAATTTAAATGGTTAAACTTTGCAATATTACTTGAGAAAAATAAAGTTATATCTGATGTAGCGATGCGTTTGCATGCGTTAAGCAAGCAATAAGTCGCTAATTTTCAGAGCATAGTTAGTGTAATCTTATATCGGCTTAAAATAGTTCTGTAATAGAAACTACTAACATATATCTTTCGATTGAAAGGTAATTATTTAAAAATTCGGTTCGGATTATGGGGCATCTACTGCACTGGACTTAAAGGAAGCATAAAATATGTTTTTAGAACTCAGGGCAGCGTTAGATTGTTTGATTGTAGTAGTAAGCAAAAATCAAATTTCTTCTGATTTGGTTGGAGAAGCCGTAATTCTCGACCTTAGTACGTCCGTGTATTATGGTTTAAATCAAGTTGGCTGTAGCGTTTGGAATCCAATCCAGCAGCAAAAAACTTTACAAGAAGTTCGTCCTGGCATTATTTGACAGAATGTGAAGTGGATATCGACCAGTGCAGTTGCGACATGAATGCAATTGCTAGATGACGGACGCTAGTAAAGGATTAGTCGAGTTTGTTGATGAAGCAGCTTAGATTCCTGCACCTCAACTTAGAAGACCGATATCTTGATAATTAGCTGCTTTATACTACTGGGATTGGTACAACAGCGGTTGTTGCTGCAATTAAGAAGCTTGCCGAAATGCCAAGATTCTATCAGTTAAAAAGCCCCAACTTAGGTTAATTCCTCTTCACACAATTATTAGCACTATTAATATTTTTCACTCCCAGTATTCGGTGGTGTAAAATACTTGATTGGCACGCGATTTGACAAATCAAGTCTTGATTCAATAGCGCAGTTGTTTAACTCAACTTTGCGTTAGTATTGCCAAAGATAAAAAAGGAGAGATAGAAAGCTATGCTTGGGTCAATTGCCAAGAACAAATTGGTATTTATCAGCTTGCTGATATCTGGCTATTGACTCGATTATCGGCATTTCCGAGAAACTAAATTGTCAACGGAATCGTCATAATCTACTACCATTATAGTTGAAAATCTGACTATCAATAATTGGGATGGGTAGTAGATATGGTTACTGCGGAATCGATGAGATAAATTTATGATGTTTGAGCTTGGTTAGCTTAGGACATCATACAGTGGATAACACTAAAGACTTTGCTATAAAAGTTATTTGATGCAAATTTACAATGGTAACTATTACATATTATTGTTGCATCAATATTTGGGAATAATTAATTTCCATACAGTTACGTAACTATCTACTTAAGAAAATTAGTGCCAGCTAGTTAATATTGGCTGCATAGGAAAAATGGTAAATCTTGACTTTTTTAATCGTCTGGGACTATTTATAGAAAAAGACTTCTTAACTAATGATTTTTGTACGCAATATCTAGCTGAAGTTCATCAGTCATCTATTCATCCCGTTAACATTGTCCAACACAATGGTACAACAGGAGTTGTCAGTACACTTTTAGAAAAGAAACAGCGCAAAACTAATCAGATTGCGGTTTCTTCAGCAACAAAAGAGTATGTGCGCTCAAGGTTACTGGCAATTAAGCCGACACTAGAGCATCATTTCAAATTGACACTGACAGATTGCCAGAAACCGTTGTTTTACCTCTATAAAGAGGGAGATTTTTTTGAGATGCATCGAGATTGTACAAATCAGCTTGATGTCCCCGAATTTATCCAAAAACGTCGTATCTCGGTTGTAATTTTTATCAACAGTTGGTCAGATGATGCAAAACTAGGATTTTACAACGGAGGTTCGTTAACCTTCTACGGGTTGATTGACAGTCCGCAATGGCAAGAATACGGCTTTCCTTTATTTGGAGAGCAAGGTTTACTGGTAGCTTTTCCTTCAGATGTATTACATGAAGTCAAGCCTGTAATATATGGCGATCGCTATACGATCGCCACTTGGTTTTATTAAAGCTTGAAGCAGTAGGGCAGTACTGCAAAGGATAAGGGAAAACGAATAAAAAGCTTATAAAACAAAGTTTTTCCGTTTCTGATTTTTAATCTTTTTCTTTATCAGACAAGTATTACGTAATCGGGTATTGGGGAGTAAACCAATTATGAGTGCAATTATCGGCATATACCATTGCAACGGGCAACCTGTGAACCGTGTAGATTTAGAGCGGATGGTGGATATCCTCGCGCATCGCGGACTTGATGGTTCGGGAATATGGAGCGATGGATACGTTGGACTTGGACATCGGATGTTGTGGACAACACCCGAATCGCTGTCAGAAAAGCTGCCTTTAGTTAACTATGTAAGTAATTTGACGATTACTGCTGATGCAAGAATTGATAATCGAGAAGAATTATTTGCTGCATTAGGTTTGATTGGTGAGTCTA